>JAEWKL010000148.1 GCA_023386115.1 Pseudomonadota bacterium | reverse complement strand
CGGGCGCCGCCGGATCCAGGTGCCGACGATCGTGCTGCCGAACCTGATCCTGGCCGAGAACGCCATCCCCGAGCTGATCCAGGCCGAATGCACCCCCGAGCGGCTGGCGGCGGCGCTCGGCCCGCTCCTGCCCGAGGGCCCGGCCAGGGCTGCGCAGGAAGCGGCGCTCGCCCGCCTCGACGCCACGATGCGGCTGCCCGACGGCGACGACCCGAGCCGCAGCGCGGCCCGGATCGTGATGGCGGCAGCCGATCGGCGTTCCTTCAGCGGTTCTTGAGATAATCGAGCATCGTCCCGGCATCCGAGACCGCGAGGCCAACCCCGGGCGGGTCATCGCGAAAACCCGGCTCGGCGAAGATCTTACCGATCGTGCCGTCCTCGACATGCATCGAATAGCGCCAGCTGCGCATCCCCATGCCCTGGCGGCCGCGCTTGACCAGCATGCCCATCTGGCGCGTGAAGTCGGCATTGCCGTCGGGCAGCATGAACACCTTCTCGATGCCCTTCGCGCGCGCCCACTGATACATCACGAAGGCATCGTTGACCGACAGGCAGATCACCTGATCGATGCCGAGCGCCGCGAAGTCGTCGGCATGCTGCTCGTAGCCCGGCAGGTGATCGTCCGAGCAGGCCGGCGTGAAGGCGCCCGGCAGCGCGAACAGCACGATGTTGCGGCCGCCGAACACCTCGGCGGAGGTGAGGTCCTTCCACTCGAACGGGTTGGGACCGCCGAGAGCCTCGTTTCTGACGCGGGTGTGGAAGGTCACGTCCGGGACGGTGGCGGGCTGCATCGAAACCTCTTGGGCGTGCGGAAGCTCGCGCGACGGGATTTGGGCGAAGGGAATTTTGGGCGAGCGATACGGGCGCCGCGAGCCTAGCCTCGCGCCGTGCCGGCCGCCACGGCGAAAATCGCCTCCGGCCGACGACGACCCGCGTGCCGATGGCCTGGCCGAAGCACCGGCCATCCCGTCGCCGGAGCACGGACGGGGCGGACATCCAGGGCTGTGGCGAACCCGACTCTGTCAGACGAGTCCGCCCCCTGAGCAGTCGCGTTCCGGCTCGATTCGTTCCGTCATGCGACCGCGACAAAGTCGCGCTTCTGGAAATCGTGCACTATCTTTTAGGGCCGGTTGATATCGGTCACCGGCCCCTATCTGATCCCGGGTGACTGAGGCCGGACCGCGGTGCCGTGTGGCTCAGCCAGCGGCACGGGGGCTCCTGGATGGCGGATATCTCAGAGAAACCGGATCTCGGCGGCCTCGGGCCCGCCGTCACCGGGCGCGGTCCGCGTGCCGTCCACGACACCCATTCGGACATCTTCTTCGCCGCCGTCGAGACGACGCGGATGCCGATGATCGTGACCGACCCGCACCAGCCGGACAACCCGATCGTCTTCGCCAACCAGGCCTTCCTGCGCATGACCGGCTATCGGCCGGAGGAGCTGGTCGGCACCAATTGCCGGTTCCTGCAAGGACCTGAGACCGACCGCGAGACCGTGTCGGAGGTGCGCCGCGCCATCGCCGAGCGGAAGGAGATCGCCACCGAGATCCTGAACTACCGCAAGGACGGCTCGACCTTCTGGAACGCGCTGTTCGTCTCGCCGGTCTACGACAAGAAGGGCGAGCTGGTCTATTTCTTCGGCTCGCAGCTCGATGTGTCGCGCCGCCGCGACGCCGAGCTGGCCCTGCACCAGGCCCAGAAGATGGAGGCCCTGGGCCAGCTCACCGGCGGCATCGCGCACGACTTCAACAACCTGCTCCAGGTCATCAGCGGCTATACCGACGTGGTGCTGGCGCTTGCCGAGCATCCGACGATCGACGCGACCCGGCTGACGGGCGCCGGCGAGGCGATCCGCGCCGCAACCGACCGGGCCGCCCGGCTCACCCACCAGCTCCTCGCCTTCGCCCGCAAGCAGCGCCTCGACGGACGGGCGCTGAACCTCAACGCCCTCGTGCGCGGCATGAACGAGATCACCGGGCGCACGCTCGGCGACCACGTCGTGGTGCGCACGGACCTCACGCCCGACCTGTGGAACTGCCGCATCGACCCGACCCAGGCCGAGGTGGCGCTCCTCAACGTGCTGCTCAACGCCCGCGACGCGATGCCCGGCGGCGGCACCGTGACGATCCGGACCGAGAACCTGACCATCGAGGACGAGATGGCCCTGCTGCTGCTGGTGCGGCCAGGGCCCTACGCGGTGGTGCACGTCCAGGATACCGGGCTTGGCATGCCGCCGGAGATCCTGGCGCGGGTGATGGAGCCGTTCTTCACCACCAAGGAGGAGGGGCGCGGCACCGGTCTCGGCCTCGCCATGGTGTACGGCTTCGCCAAGCAGTCGGGCGGCACGGTGCGGATCACCTCCGAAGTCGGCCACGGCACCACCGTGCGCCTGTACTTCCCGGCGACCGACCAGGCGGTCGCCGCCGAGCGCCGCCCGGCGCCGCGGGCCACCGACCGGACCGGCACCGAGACCATCCTGGTGGTCGACGACCGCCCGGACGTCGCTGCCACCGCCAAGGTGATCCTGGAGGATTTCGGCTACACGGTGCTCGTCGCCCACGGCGCCCAGGAGGCGGTGGACCTGCTCGACGACGGCGGCAAGGTCGATCTCCTGTTCTCCGACCTGATCATGCCCGGCGGCATGAACGGCGTGCTCCTCGCCCGCGCCGCCCGCGAGCGCCAGCCGCGGATCAAGGTGCTGCTGACCACCGGCTATGCCGAGGCGTCGATCGAGCGGACGGACGCCGGCGGCAGCGAGTTCGAGATCCTCAACAAGCCCTATCGGCGGATGGAGCTGGCGCGGCGGGTGCGGCTGACGCTCGATGGGCCGACGGGGGTGGGGTGACGGCGCGGACGAGATCGCGTGGGCAGGACGGCGGGCGCGGCGCGATGCAGGGCCCGCCTCCTGGCTCAGAGCGGCTTGGCGAGATAGACCCCGATCCCGCCCCTGAACGGTTCCTCGCGCTCGACGACGAAGCCTGCCCGCCGGTAGAAATCGACGTTGCCGGGCGAAGGCCTGGTTGGTGCCCAGCCTGACCGTCGGGTGTCCGAGCGCCCGCGCGACGTCCTCGGCGTGATGCAGCATCCGGCGGCCGAGCCCCTGCCCATGATGGGCGGGAGACGCCGCGAGGTTCTCGGTCCAGAGGTGATCGGCGCGCGGGATCGTCTCGACCAGGGCGACGAGCGCACCGTCCCGCTCCAGCAGGTCGAAGCGGTGCATGCGAACCGCCAGCGCGTAATCGGCGGTCATCGGCACCGTCTCCCGGCCGATGACTGGGACCCACTTCGCGTAAGCCGCCTTCACCAGCGCGTCGATCCGAGGCACGTCCTCCTTCGTGGCGGACCGCAGCCTGCCGGGGACGGGCCCCTCCGGATCGGCCGCGACCGCCGTCACCTCGACCTCCACCAGCGCGTCCGGACGCGCCAGACCCGCCACGACGAGCACGGTCACGGCCGCGGGCACCTCGGAAGCCCAGCGCGCCCTGCGCACCTGCCCGAGCACCGGCAGGTCATCGGCACGGGTCAGGAAGAACGTCGCCTTGGCGATGTTAGGCGATGTCCGGCAGCCTCATCCCGGCGGCAGCGAGCAACGCCTCGACGTTGTCCATCGCTCGGGCTAGCTGATCCGCGACGCCCTCGTGCATCCGCCCATCCGGGGCGACGCCGAACTGGCCGGAGACGAAAAGGGTGCGGCCGGCCGCAACCTCGCGGGCATAGGTATAGATCGTGCGGAACGGCTCCGGCACCGTCCAGACATTCGGCGGGTTGAGGTTCGTCCCGGTCGTTCGCTCGGCTTTGAGCCCCGGCCCCGAGAGATCGGGCTCCACCGCACGGGGCAGGTGATACCAACGGCCTAAGATGCTGACGCATCAGCCCGTTGATCCATCTCGAATTGTCGACACTAAGCCAGAGGCTTGGCGAAAATTCGAGAACGAAACCAAAGGCGTTTTCAACGACCGTTGGTATGACACCCCGCAGAGCCCACGGCCGCGAAGCTCCAGAGGACGCGATCCGGTCCGGGTTGCCAAGCGAGCGGCGCGAGGGCCGCTCAAGCGGGCAGGGAGCTACACGCCCCCGTCACGCCGACCGCGTCGAACGCGGCGTCGGCCTCGGACGATCATCGTCTGACGGGTCGGGCTCATGCGGTGACGCCAGGAGCAATCTTCCCCCAGGGCAACTGGAACCTGTCGCGCGCCGCGACGCGCCGATCCGTCATACCCTCGCGCCATGGCATCAGCGTCGACGCCCGTTCGGGCTTCGCGGGCCCCTTCGAACAGGTCGTTCAAAGGGGTGGCGATCTCACATCTCAGAAATTGTAGCCGACGCGCAGGCGCATCTGGTGCCGGTCGAAGCTCGACAGGTCGAGGGGCCCAGGCTCGTCCGAGGCCCGGCCGGCAACCTGGACGTTCCAGGTGAACGAGGCCCAGGCCTGGGGCGAGAGGGTCGTGTAGAGCGTCGGCCCGAGATAGACCGCCTCCCCGGCGAGCCGGCCGAGGGACAGGCCCTCGTAGGTCCGGGCGTAGCGGGCCTCGGCCCCGACGAAGAGGCCGGGCCGAACCTGATAGGCCAGGGCAGCGGCCGCCTCGAGTCCCGATCCGCGCACCGGCTCGTCCGGGGCGCCGAGCCGCGTCGAGGAGATGCCGAAGCCCAGATTGACCGCCGCGACCAATGTGCCGGGGATCAGCTCGCGATCGGCCAGGAGGCCGATATCCGTCCCGAAGCTGCGCGCGGGTGCCCCGGAGCCGCCGTCCACGGTGCCGTAAGCCGGCACGATGCTGAGCGTGAGGCCGAACGGCGCGGCGCGGCGGTCGAGCAGGCGCAGGCGGGTCTCGAGGAAGCCGCCGTTGAAGCCGCCCGTGGTTCGGGCGGGGGTGCCGATGTCGTAGGCGTTGAAGGTGATGCCGGGGGCGAGGCGGAAATCGGCCGTCAGCGGCATCTTCAGGGCGAGGCTGCTATCGACCGCGAGGAAGCGGCCGAGGCGCTTGCCGAGCCGTCCGCTCGTCTCCCATTCCAGCTCCATCTCTCCGGGCACGCCGAGGTCGCTGCCCTCGGTGAATCCGAACAGGTGCTCGCTGTCGAGGTCGCCGGGCGTCAGGTTCTCGGCGGCCGTCGGGAGCGACTGGGCCTGCGCGGGCCGGACCGCCGGCACGGCCACGAGACAGGCCAGGACGAGGCCGGCGGCGCGGAACCTGCGTGGTGAACGGGCACGATGCATCGCAATGGCTCATCATTATAGCTTATGCTATGATTGATAGGCGTAGCCATTCAGCGCGTCAACGGTCTCGCGCCGGATCGGATCGACGGCGATGGACGCACCACCCGAGGCGCTCACGGCTTCGTCAGGGTGCGATGATGGCGCGTCGCCTCTGGCACAGCGCCAAGATCTGTCCAGTCCCCTGCGACACCCCACAGCGCCTGACGGAATGTCGCGCCTCCATCCGACCAGTCACGCGATTCGCACAGGAACCTGCATTCAGATTATATGTTATCGGATCACTCACCGCGGCGCGCCGCATATCATGGAGATACGGACATGGCGGACAAGAAGCAGCAGTCTCAGTCGCACAATACTGACGACAACGGCCGCCACAACCATAAGAACCCGGATACTCCGAACCAGGGCACCGTCCAGCACTCGGATGACGGCCGCCTGAAGGAGAACCGCGACAAGGGCATCCATCGCGGCGACAAGGAGTAGGGTTTTTCCCTGACGGGAACGGGAGGGCCGCCGCGAGGCGGCCCTTTCGTCGTGCGCGGACGCACGTCCCGTTGAACGCTGAGGCTGGCCGGGAGGGCCGCCGCCGGGCGGCCCCCTCCTGTGTCAGGCCACCGGCCGGCCGTCGCGCCAGGGGCGCAACGGGCCGGGGATGCGGAAGTCCCGTGGCACCGCGAAGTCGCGGGC
>JAEWKL010000120.1 GCA_023386115.1 Pseudomonadota bacterium | reverse complement strand
CGGGCGCCGGCGTCGAGGCGAAAGCGCGCGGGTATCAGGACTTCGACACTGCGAGCGTGCCATCGTCGAGGGTGATGAACCGGATCCCGCCCGTTCGCAGGGCCGCGACGGCCTTGTGGAGGGAGCGGGCGCCCTGGGCCTCGGCATTGACCTCGAGGCGCCGCACCGTCGAGAGCGACAGACCGCTCGCTTCGGCGAGCCGCATCATCGACCAGTCGAGCAGCCCGCGCGCCGCCCGCAGGTGGTGCCCCCGCACCGCCTGCTCCAGGGCGTGCCGCAGCCGGGAATCTCCCCCTGTGCCTGTGGCGTGGACCGGGGCGCCGGATGCGTGGATCGGGTACTTCACCCCGGCCCGGCCGAGATAGCGCCCGGCCTCGTCCCAGAGCGGGACGCCGACGATGCGGAAGTGCCAGACTTCGCCGTTGGCGAGGCGTTCATGCGCCGTCCCCTGGAAGTGCAGCTGGCGGTCGTGCATGTCCCAGGCCCGGTCGCGGAACGCCCCGCGCTCCTCGGGCACGATCATGACGAAGGGGTCGGCGTTGATCTCCTGCAGGGACGGCCCGTGCACCTGCGCCACCTCGACGGGGAATTGGTGCACGAGATCGAGCCCCAAGGAGTACGTCGTCGCGTAGGTGGAGAGATACAGTGCCTGGCGCCGGCGCTGCTCGGCGGCCTGCATCTGCTTCAGCCTCTCGCGATCGGTGACGTCGAGGGCGACTCCGCTCAGTGCGAGCGGCCGGCCCTCGGGCGAGACCCGGAGTTCCGACAGGACCGACAGGATGCGCAGCTCGCCGTTCGGCCGGATCAGCCGCAGAAGCGCGGTCGGGGTGACGTGGCCTTGCCGGATCTCGCCTGGGGCGGCGAGCCGCAACCGGTCTTCCGGATGGACGAGGTCGAGGAAGAGATTGTAGCTCGCGGCGGTGGAGACGGGATCGAGCCCGAGCAGCCGGGAGAAGCCCGGCGACCAGCTTTGCTCGCCCGTGGCGAAGACCCAGTGCCAGCCTCCCGCAAGCCCGGATTCCTCGATGATGTGCAGGAAGACATCGGACGAGGACCTGAGATCGGCGGCATCCATGCGTGGGTCGGTCGCGACAGGGGACCGCAGCAATAGGAGATCCGGTGCCGGACTTGAAGCCGGTCCGTCGTAGCATCACGGTTACGAGGACCGGCCTATCCGGTCCCCGCGAGGGTGGCTCAGCACTCCGGGCCGGCCGATCGCCGGGCCCGGGCGACGACCTCGTGCGGCGCCGGCGGATTGGCCGGGTGGTGGCTGAGGCAGAGCGGCGTGCGCAGCTTGGCCGGCCGCCCCGACCCCTCGGTGGAAAAGTAGAACTCGCCCGCCCCGAGCCGGCCGAGATCGGGCGCCGCCCCGCCGCTCGCCGCCATGATCTCCTGGGCGGCCGCGATGGTGGCCGGCGCGCTCTGGCGGCCGAAGAACTGGGTCGTGCAGTTCGACACGACCTGGTTGTGGATGCCCTTGGGCACCTGCGTCGCCACGATCATCCCGAGGCCGTATTTGCGCCCCTGCGCCACCAGCTTGATGCCGCTGCCGAGGCTCGGCGGCGTGCGCCCCGAGGGCAGGAAGGTCTGCGCCTCGTCGACCACGTAGAGCAGGCCCCGCGGCGACGGGTTCTGCTTGATCCAGCCGAACAGGGCCATCTGCAGCCGGTTGACGAAATCCTCCCGCGCCGCCTCCGAGGCGAGGCCCGACAGGTTGACGACCGAGATCCGGGTGCGGGTCCGGTCCGGGCCGAAGAACAGCCGGGCCGGATCGAGCACCGGGCCTTCGACCTGAAGGAGCGGGTTGGTGGCGACGGCGGCCAGCAGCTGGTCCGCCATGGCGGCGGCGAGGGTCGGAGCCCTGCCGATCTGGCTGGTGCCGTCCGGCAAATCGGCGAGCAGGTCGGTGAAGGCGGCAAGGGTGCCGCCGCCGCGGGCGGCGAAGGCCCTGAGCGCATCGGCGAGCACGCCGCGCTGGAGGGTCTTGGTCGCGCCAGCCAGCGGTCCCAGGGTCTCGGCCGCCATCTCGATCGCCTGGCCGCGCTCGTCGCGGTCGTCGCTCGCGGCGAGGTCCGGCATCACCGAGAGGAAGAGCGGGTTGCCGGCGTGCACGCCCGGCGTCCACACCACCACCTCGACCCGCTCGGCGACCCGTGCCGCCTTGCGGTCGTCCTCGGGGGTGAACTGTTCCGGCCGCTCCGGCCACGGGTCGCCGAGGCGCGACAGGTCGTTGTTGGGATCGACCACGATCGCCGGGATGCCGGCGAGCGCCGCCTCCTCGACTAGGCGCCGCAGCAGCACGGTCTTCCCCGAGCCCGACCCCGCGATGATCGCGGTGTGGCGCGGCAGCAGCCGCAGCTTCAGGGACACGGGCGGCGCGTCGGGGGTGAGGCGGTGGCCGACCGGGATGGCCTCGGGCACGGATTCGGCGGCGTCCGGGCTTGAGGAGGAAGCGACGCGGGGCGGCCCGTCTCCTGAGGACGGTGCGGTTCGCGGGATGGGCTTCGCCGCGGGCTCGGCCGTGGGGACTGTCGGCGCGGTCCCAGCGGTCCCGCCCCCAGCGCGCAGGATCGCGTCCGGGTCGTGGGCCGGCTCCACGCGGCGTGCGGGTTCGGATTCCGGCGAGAACCGCGCCGTCTGGGAAGGGACGGCTGGGCTGGCGGGCGGCGCCAGATCGCCCGTCGGGAGCGGAAGCGGCAGCTGCACCGTCTTCTGCGACGGCCGGGGCTGGATCTCGGCCGGGGGGCGCCGTCCGCGCACCGGCTGCGCTGCCGTGCCGTCGCCCGGCAGGCCGATCCGGCGGAAGAACGCGGTCCCGCGGACCGGCAGCGTCTCGCGCATCCAGCTCTCGAACCTGTCGAACTGCCCGTCCCGCAGGGCCGCATCGCGCAAGTCGCGCAGGGCCACGAAGGTGCGCAGGTCGTCGTCGGACGGGTCGATCAGCTTGCCGCCGGCGGCCATGAACCGGTCGACGAGGGTGCTGGTCTTGGCGCCGGCCGGCACCGGGCCGCGGCGCACCAGAAGCAATTCGCGGCCCGGGATCTTCGCCGAGATGCCCGAGGCGGTGAGCGCGGCGCGCAGCCGCGCCTGGAAGGCGATCGGGTGCTGCTGGAGCAGGGCGCGGTAGCAGACGTGGCGCTCGCGGTCGTTCTCGTCGCGGTGGAGGAAGGTGAGACGGCCGTGGAGCGGCGGCAGGCGCTGCTCGGGCTCGCCCTTGCTCACCACGTCGATCGCGTCGTGCGGGTCGTCCTCCAGTGCGTAGAGGTCGAAGGCGGCGCGCAGCAGCTCGCCGAGCCCGGCATCCTCGTCGTCGAGGATGCCGGAGATGTCGGCGTTGCGGCGGGCGGCGTCGAGGTCGAAATCGGAGGCAGGCTTGGCAGCCGGTGTCCCGGACGCCTTGCCGGTGAGATCGTCGCAGACCGTGACGATCCCCTCTGCCAGGCAGCCGCGCCGGAAGGCGTCGCAGCGCATCAGCAGCGTGCGGGGCCGCATCGCGACGCGGGAGGCGCCCGTGATCGCCGTCTCGCTGAACGGCCAGGTCGGGAAGGGCGGCACGAAGCCCGCCTCGGCGTAAGCCGGTGCGAGGCGGCCGCGAATGAGAGCGGATGCGGCCGCGGGCTTGTTCATGCCCGTCAGCAGCATCGGTAGCTCGAACCGGTCCATGGCCGATTTCAGCCCGCGCTCCTCCAGCCGCCGCCATGACTCCGTCAGGCAGGTGATGAGCGTCATGCCGCGGCCGCCGCCGTCATGCAGCTCCATCAGGCCCGCGGCCAGCAGTTCGGCGAGGCCGGGGCCGGGCTCGAAATCGTCGTCGAGCGTCAGGCGGCTCGCATCGACCACGCCGTCGATCTGGTCGAGGGCGACGAGGGTCGGGCCGCTCAAACCCATGATCCAAGCCATGCCGCGCACCAGCTCGATGGGTGCAGGCGGCGGCATGGTGAAGCCGAGGGCGCTGCGGGAGGTCGGGTCGGCGTCGTAGCCCTGGAGCCAGGCATGGGCGAGGCCGACGGCGGCGAGGTCCTGCGAGCGCAGGAGGCAGAGGGCGCGGAACACGTCCTGGTGCTTGAGCGCCCGCACCGTATCGACGTGAATCAGCGCCCGGACGAGCAGGTCGACGATCCGGCGGGTGTCGACGGTGGGCGTGTTGAAGGCTTGCTCGACCTGTTCCTCGACATTGAAGCGACGGGCGACGCCGGCCAGCACCGCATCGGACTGGCGCCGCCCGTCCGGCATCGGTTGCATCAGGGCGGTGAGATAGCTGAGCGCCGCGCTGCGCCAGAAATCGGTGAGGCCGAGCACGTCGAGGAGCACGAACCAGCCGCCGGAGCGCCAGACCTCGCGCCGGACCTGGCCGACGAGGTGGGTCTTGCCGATGCCCGGCTCGCCGACGAGCACCCGGCCGCGCGGCCGGCTGTCCGGTGCCTGCGCGTGGAGCGCCTCGACGAGTCCCGGGATCAGCGCCTCGTTGGGCGCACCGGTCGGCTCCGCATCGAGCCAGACGCTGTCGAGGGTGCGCACCCAGTCGAAATTGACGCGGCGCAGGGCGTCGAGGGCATCGCTCATGCGTGGATCCAGATCTCGTGGAAGGGCTCGCCCGCCGGGTTGAAGGCCGCGTCGCGCTCGACGGCGTCGAGGGCCTTGGGGTCGCTGATCCGGGTGAGCCGGATGCTCGGATCGCCGCTCAGGATCGCTGCCAGCCCGGCATCGACGGCGGCGCGGTCGAGGTCGGGGAGCGCCGATCGCAGGGCGCTGAGGCGAACGGCCGTGGCCCGCTGGCCGCCGGAGCAGGCGAGGTAGGCCGCTTCGATGCGGGCGCGGAGCCGGGCGGGATCGGAAGGAGTGACGGGCGCATCCGGCGGTGTGCTGGCCTTCTTCGGGGCGGCCTTGGGCTTCGGGGCGGCCTTGGACGTCCGGGGACGCGGCGCCTTCGGTTCCGGCGGCGCCCGCTCCGGGGCGGGCCCGACGAAGTCAGCCAGCGTCGCGCCCGTCGCGTCGAGGTGGTGGTGGAGGCGCGTCAGCCAGTCCTGGAGCACCCGCATGGTCGGCGGCAGAGGATCGCGCAGGTGCTGCCCGGCCCAGTTCCAGCCCCTGTCGGTCACGGTCAGCCGCGAGGAACGGCCCTCCTTTTCCACCGCGAGCAGCCCGGCCTTCACCAGCGCGTCGCGCTCGGCCTTCTTCGGCGTGATCTCGCTGTTCAGGGCGGTGCCCTGCCGGCCGAGCAGGCGCCAGAGGATCAGCGCCTGAGCCGGCGTCGGCGTCTCGCTCATCGGGTCGTGTCTCCAGCAGAGGGAGGGGCGGAACGGCGCAGCCGGACCACGGCGCGGATCTTCTCGACCGCGCGTTGCAGGTCGTCCGCGACCTCGTCGTTGGTGAGGCGCAGCACGAGGTAGCCGGCGACCATGAGCTCGAAGTCGCGGTGGCGATCGTGCCGAAATTTCGGGTTGGCCTGGTGCTCCGGCCCGTCGATCTCGACGACGATGCGGTGCTCGCGGCAGACCAGGTCGACCCGCGGCTGCTGGCCGTCGCCCGGCACCCGCACGATCTCGTTGCCGGCAAACAGCCCGGCGAGGTCCGGATCCTTCGCCAGGGCCGCCTCGACCCGTCGCTCGGCCGCGCTGGCGGGGTGGGCCCGCGAGCGCGAGGGGATGAAGCGTTCCGCCGCCGGCGCGGAGGTGCGGCCGACGGTGCAGGCACCGTAGAGGATGCGGTCGTAGGGCGTGACGTCGGGCGGCTCGGCCGGCAGGGCGAAGATGCAGGCCGCGCCGTGGCCGGCGCACCATTCGAGTGCCTCGATCGCCGGGGCGGCGCGGGCCGGCGAGGCTGGATCGACCTCCGCCACCAGGATCACGCTGCCGGGATCGACCGCCTGCAGCAGCTGCCCGAATTCGAGCGCCGGTGCCGCCCGCCGGAACCGCGGCGGCCGCCCCGCTTCCGCAAAGGCAGCGGCGGCCTTGAGCCAGGGGCCCGAAACCTCCGGCGCCGATCCGTCCCGCCCCGGCCAGTCCGGCCAGCGGGCGAGGGCCAGGTCGGCGAGGTCGTCGAGCAGGCGGTCGATCACCGCCCGCGCGGTCCGAAGATCCTCGACCGCGACCAGCAGCACCCCACGGCCGATCTCGCGCGCCGCCAGCACCCCGCCGACGCCGTCCCGCGTCAGGCCGACGATGGCGAGCCGCTCACCCTTGCCGAGGCCGGCGACGCGCTCCGCGAGCCGATCGGGCGTCAGGCGCGGCCGGGCCGTGGCTGTGCTCTCTCCGGACCTGCGCACGACGAGACCGCGTCCCCGGATTGGCCGACGACGCGTCTGCGCGTTTCACGGCTGGTACGCGGGATATCCAGCATAGGTTGCCGGTCATTTCCAGGGGGTTGTAGCGCCGCGGGCGGTGGAAGGGAGTTTTCCCTTATGCTGGGTTTGCGGGCCCTGACCCGAACTCTCCCACCACGGAACTCGGGCTTGCCCGAGTTCCGCATCCACGTGTCCAGCTCGGGCTTGCCCGAGTTCCGCATCCACGTGTCCAACTCGGGCTTGCCCGACTCGGGAGGGGGCAGAGTGTGTTCCAGGCGCTCACCGGACCGGCCCGGCCCCCGTCGATCCCGTCGCCGCCGGTCCCGTCCGGATCGCCCACAGCTCCGTCGGCAGGATGATCGGGGCGCCGGGCTTGTAGTCGGCCGAGTCCTGGATGTGGGAGGTGGTGACGTAGATCGTGCCGTCCGGCCCCTCGCTGAAGGTGTCGGGCCAGCGCAGCTGCCTGTCCTGGACCAGGGTGGTCAGCCCGGCGCCGTGATGGGCGAGGTCGCGCACCTTCACCGCGTCGTCCTGCGGCGAGGTCACGTACATCCGGCCGTCCTTGCGGGCGATCAGCAGGCCGTCCGCCGGCCCGTTCTCGCCGACCGTGACGATCTTCGGGGCCAGCGTCCGGTCGGTGAGCATCTCGGGAACGACGGCAGCCGCAGCCCAGCCGGTGAGCGCGTCGGTCGGCAGGCTGTAGAGCGTCTTGCCCTTGATCGCCTGCCAGTACAGCGTCTTGCCGTCCGGCGAGAGCGCGATGCCGTCGGCCGAGAAGGTGACGCCGCGCCCGTCGGGCCGGCGCAGGGGCTGGCCGTCATAGGTCACCGTCACGCTCTTGTCCGGCATGGTCGAGGCATGGCCGGAGAGCACGCGCCTCGCCGCCCCGCTGTCGAGGTCGACGACGATCAGGGCGCCCTCGGCGCCGGAATCGGTGAGATAGGCGGTCTTGCCGTCGGGCGAGATCCGCACGTCGTTGATGTAGGAGGCCTGCAGCACGGTGCTGGTGTCGAACGGGATCGTCTTGACCACCTGGTTGGTCTTCAGGTCGATGCCGACGAGCTTCGGCCCGTCCTTGATCACCGCACCCATCGCGGGGGCGGCGGCATCGACCACCCAGAGCCGATCCTGGGCATCGGCCACCACGCTCTGCACGCAGACGAAGTGGGTCTTGGGATCGACCTCGTCCTGACGGGCGTTGCGCCAGGAGTTCCAGCCGGCATCCGGGTAGGGCACCGGCTTGCCGTCCTTCACCTCGGCCACCGAGACCGGGGCGTCCTCGCTCCAGCGCGGGAAGTTGACGAAGATCCGGCCGTCCCGCGCCACGGTGACGCCGGTGACCTGGTGGGCGAAGCTCGCGACCTTGTCGAGGCGGGCGGCTGAAGGAGCCGTGCCTTGCCCGGGGGCTCCTTGAGCCTGGGCGGCGACCGGCGCGATACCGGCCGTCAGGAGCAGGGCGAGCGCGAAGCGGGCGCCGGCATGTCTCGTCATCGGAAAAGCTCTCCGTCCGGGCGGTCGCCCGGACGGCCAACGCCGCGGAACCCCGCCAAGGTCCCGGGGCGTCCGCTTATCCGGCGGTCCTTCGCCCCGGCCCGTAGCCCGCCGGCGGGCGCGAGCCGAGATGCGACCGCAGGGTGCGGCCCTCGTACTCGGTGCGGAACAGGCCGCGCCGGCGCAGCTCGGGCAGGACCAGTGCGATGAAGTCGTCGAGCCCGCCCGGCAGGGTCGGCGGCATGATGTTGAAGCCGTCGGCGCCGCCGGCCCGGAACCGTGCCTCCATCTCGTCGACGATCTGCGCCGGCGTGCCGACGATCTGCGAGTGGCCGCGCGCCCCGGCGATGCGCAGGTAGAGCTGGCGCAGGCTCAGGCCCTCGCGCCGGGCGAGGTCGAGCATGAGTTGCTGGCGCGACTTGCCCCCTTGCGTCTCGGGCAGCTCCGGCACCGGGCCGTCGGGATCGAACCCGGAGAGGTCGTGGCCGACCATCCGGCTGAGCAGCGCCAGCCCCACCACCGGGTCGATCAGCGCCTGCAGTTCCTCGAACTTGTCGCGCGCTTCCGCTTCGGTGCGGCCGACCACCGGAAACAGCCCCGGCATGATCTTGAGGTCGTCGGGCGCGCGGCCGAACCGGGCCATGCGGCCCTTGAGGTCGCGATAGAACTCGACCGCCTCGTCGAGCGTCTGGTTGGCCGTGAACACGATCTCGGCGGTGCGTGCCGCCAGATCCTTGCCGGGGCCGGACGAGCCGGCCTGGACCAGCACCGGCTGGCCTTGCGGCGTGCGTGCGATGTTGAGGGGGCCCCGGACCTCGAAATGCTTGCCCTTGTGGTCGAGGGGCCGGAAGCCGTCGGGCTTCGAGAACTGGCCCGACGCCTTGTCGATCACGACGGCGTCGTCGTCCCAGGTGTTCCACAGCCCCAGGACCACGTCGACGAACTCCTCCGCCCGCTCGTAGCGGTCGGAATGGCGCGCGATCGTGTCGTTGCCGAAATTCGCCGCCTCCAGGTCGGTGGCGGAGGTGACGAGGTTCCAGCCGGCGCGGCCGCCGCTCAGGTGGTCGAGGGAGGCGAAGCGACGGGCGACGTTGTAGGGCTCGTTGAAGCTCGTCGAGGTGGTGGCGACGAGGCCGATCCGGCTCGTGACCGCCGCGAGGGCCGACAGCAGGGTGACGGGCTCGAAATGGGCCGAGCGGGCGGTGCGCTCGCTCGATCGCAGGTCGGCGTCGCGGATGCCGGTGCCGTCCTCCAGGAAGATCAGGTCGAACTTCGCGGCTTCCGCCCGCTTGGCCCAGCCGACATACCGGTCGAGGACGAGCCCGCCATCGGCCTCGCTCGACGGGTGGCGCCAGCCGGCGACATGGTGGCCGGTGGCATAGAAGAAGGCGCCGAGGCGCATCGTACCGTGAGTCATCGCTCCCTCGGGGTGTCGGGACCTTGCCGTCAGATCTAGCGCCCGGGGCGCGATCCGCCCGTCACCCGCGGGCGACCCCGTCGAGCGCCTGGGCGAGATCGCTCAGGAGATCCGCTTCCGCCTCCAGCCCGACCGAGAGCCGCACCAGCCCGTCGCCGACGCCCGCCCGCTCCCGCGCCTCGGGGTCCATCGCCGCGTGGGTCATGGTCACCGGGTGGGCGATCAGGCTCTCGATCCCGCCGAGGGACTCGGCCAGGTTGAAGATCCGGAGAGCCCCGACGAGGCGGCGCACCGCTTCGCGCCCGCCCGCAAGCTCGGCGCTCAGCATCGCGCCGAAGCCGCTTTGCTGGCTCCTGGCGACGGCATGGCCCGGATGGCCTTCGAGACCCGGATAATACACGCGGGCCACCGCCGGATGCGCGTCGAGGAAGGCGGCGACGGCCGCGGCGTTGCGGCTCTGGCGCTCGATGCGGGGAAACAGCGTGCGCACGCCGCGCAAGGTCATGTAGGCGTCGAAGGGCGAGCCGGTGACCCCGACGGTGTTGGCCCAGGCGGCGAGTTCGTCGCCCAAGGCGGCGTCCGCGGCGATCACCGCGCCGCCGATCACGTCCGAATGGCCGTTGATGAACTTGGTGGTCGAGTGGACGACGAGGTCGGCCCCGAGCGCCAGCGGCTGCTGCAGGGCCGGGGACAGGAAGGTGTTGTCGACGACGAAGAGGGCACCCGCCGCCTTCGCCAGCGCGGCCACCCGGCGGACATCCGTGATGCGCATCAGCGGGTTGCTGGGCGTCTCGGTGAGGACGATCCGGGCGCCGTCGGCCAGGGCGGTCCCAAGCGCGGCCTCGTCGGTCTGGTCGACGAAGGCGACGCGGTAATGGCCGCGCGCCGCGCGCATCGAGAGCAGCCGGTGGGTGCCGCCGTAACAATCGTGCGGCGCCACCAGCAGGTCGCCGGGGCGTAAGGGAGACAGGGCGAGGTCGAGGGCCGCCATGCCGCTCGACACGACGACCGCCCGGGATCCGCCCTCCAGCTTCGCCAGAGTGTCGGCGAGCTGGTCGCGGGTCGGGTTGCCGAGGCGGGCGTAGTCGTAGGCCCGCGCCTTCTCGAACTCGGCGAAGGTGTAGGTCGTCGAGAGGTAGAGCGGCGGGGTCACCGCGCCGAAGGCCGTATCCGTGCTGATCCCGTTCGCGGCGGCGACCGTCTCCGCCCGCCTGCGCTCGTCCACCAAGTCCTGATCAGACAATCCGCTCTCCCGCTCTCGCGCTGCGCTCCGTATCGTTCTTTATGAAGAACGATACGGACGATCAACGGAAAACTGTCCGGTTGAGTGGACGAAGCGTTACTTCAGCCCGAATCCCCGGCGTTCCAGGATCCCGCGCAGACGGTCGCGGCCGCTCAGCGAGCCGGGCCCGCGCACCCGCTCCAGGGCGGCCCCGCTCCAGCCGACCTCCGGCATCCGCTGCCCGGCCTGGAAGTCCACCATCGCGGCGTCGTAGGCCGCGATCGCCCCGGTCGCGAGGGAGGGGGTGTAGCGCCCGCGATGCAGCACCACCTCCTGCGGCAGGCGCGGCTTCACGGAAGCGGGCCGTTCCGGATCGGCATGGCCGACGCAGTGGCCGAACACCGCCAGCACGTTCGTCGGCAGGCCGAGGAGGTCCGCCACCGCCTCCGGATCGTTGCGCAACGCCCCGATATAGACCGAGCCGAGGCCGAGGGATTCGAGCGCCACGGTGGCGTTCTGGGCGGCCAGCGCGGCATCGATCACGCCGACCATCAGCATCTCCAGGTAGTCGAGCCCGTCCGTCGGCCTGTCCCGGTCGCGCCCGATCGCGCCGAGGCGCGACAGGTCGGCGAGCCAGACCAGCACCAGGGGCGCCTCGGCGACGTGGCGCTGCCCGCGCGCCACCTCGGACAGGCGCCGCTTGGTCGCCGCATCCTCGACCGCGACGACGCTCCAGGTCTGGAGGTTCGACGAGCTGGGCGCCGATTGCGCCGCGGCGACGAGCGTTTCCAGGGTTCCCTCGGGGAGCGGATCGGGCCGGAACGCCCGCACCGTGCGGTGGGCGAGGAGGCCCGCGATCACGTCGTTCCAGGCGATGTCGAGCACCGTTTCCGCGCCGTAGCGCGCCCTCAGGGCGTCCCCTCGTCCCGTCTCGCTCATCCGATCCTCGCCTCTCGCCGATCCCGGCCACGGGAGTAGTACACGAACTTCATTGACTAACCAGGGCGGCGATCCCAGATCGGGGCGGCTCAGGCCCGAGCGGCCGGCACGGGGAGCCCGACATGGCGCGACACCGCAAGCTTCATCTCGGCGCCTTCATGCGCCCGGTCGGCATCCACACCGCCTGGTGGCGCTATCCGGGCGGCCTGCCGAACGCCAACTTCAATTTCCGCCATCTCGCCCGCTTCGCGGGTGAGCTCGAGGCGGCGAAGTTCGACGCCTTCTTCATGGCCGATCACCTCGCGGTGCTGAACATGCCGGTCGAGGCGCTCAAGCGCTCGGCGACCGTGACCTCGTTCGATCCCGCGACGCTGCTGCCGGCGCTTGCCGTGGTGACCGAGCGGATCGGGCTCATCGCCACCGCCTCCACCACCTACGACCAGCCGTTCCACGTCGCCCGGCGCTTCGCCTCCCTCGACCACCTGAGCGGGGGCCGCGCCGGCTGGAACGTGGTGACGACCTCGAACCCGGATGCCGCGAAGAACTTCGGCCTGGAGCACCATCCCGAGCATGCCGACCGCTACGACCGGGCGCACGAATTCGTCGAGGTGGTGAAGGGCCTGTGGGATTCCTTTTCCGACGACGCCTTCCTGCGCGATGTCGAGAGCGGGATCTTCTTCGACCCCGAGAGGATGCACGTGCTCGATCATCAGGGCCCCCATCTCTCGGTCCGGGGTCCCCTCAACGTCGCCCGGCCGGTCCAGGGCTGGCCGGTGATCGTGCAGGCGGGTGCGTCCGAGGCCGGGCGCCAGCTCGCCGCCGAGACCGCCGAGGTGATCTTCGGGGCGGCCGGCAGCATCGAGGACGGGCGGCGTTTCGCCGAGGACGTGCGCGGCCGCATGGTCGCGGTGGGCCGCGACCCCGATCATCTCAAGATCCTGCCGGCCTGCTTCGTGGTGGTGGGTGACACGGTGGAGGCGGCGCGCGAGACGCGCGCGCATCTGGACAGCCTGGTGCACGAGGCGAGCGCCATCGCGGCCCTGTCGATCGCGCTCGGCGTCGACGCCTCGGCCTTCGACCCCGACGGGCCGCTGCCGGAGATCCCGGAGACCAACCAGTCGAAGACCGGGCGCGAGCGGGCGATCGGGCTGGCCCGGCGGGAGGGGCTGACCGTCCGGCAGCTGGCCCAGCGCCTCGGCGGCTATGCCGGCCTCGCGATGGTCGGCACGCCCGAAACCATCGCCGACGAGATGCAGGCCTGGCTCGAGGCCGGAGCCAGCGACGGCTTCAACATCATGGTCTCGGACGTGCCGCGGGGACTGGAGGACTTCACCAGGAAGGTCGTGCCGGAGCTGCAACGCCGCGGCCTGTTCCGCACCGATTACGAGGGCACCACCTTGCGCGACCACCTCGGCCTGCCCCGGCCGGAGAACCGGTTCTTTCCCGGGGCGGGCCGGTGAGGTGAGGCCTACTTGGAGCTGAACACCTGCACCATCGCGGGGGTGAGGATCACCACGAACAGCACCGGCAGGAAGAACAGGATCATCGGCACGGTGAGCTTCGGCGGCAGGGCGGCGGCCTTCTTCTCGGCCTCGTTCATGCGCTGGTCGCGGCTCTCCTGGGCCAGCACCCGCAGGGCCTGGCCGATCGGGGTGCCGTAGCGCTCGGCCTGGATCAGCGCCGTGGTGACGTTCTTCACCGATTCGAGCCCGGTGCGCTCGGCGAGGTTCTCGTAGGCGACGCGCCGGTCGGTGAGGTAGGACAATTCGGCGGTCGTCAGCGCCATCTCCTCGGCCAGCGTCATGCACTGCTCGGCGATCTCGACGCCGACGCGCCGGAACGCCGCCTCGACCGCCATGCCGGATTCGACGCAGATCAGCAGCAGGTCGAGCGTGTCGGGCCAGTTGCGCTGGATCACCGCCCGCCGCTTGGAGGTCTGGTTGCGCAGGAACAGTTCCGGCGCCTTGATGCCGAGATAGACCGCGACCACCACCAGGCCGAAGCGGATCAGCACCGGCTGGTCCAGCACCTCCAGCACGAACAGGTAGAACACCGACAGGACGAAGAGCACGATCGGCGTCACCAGCCGGAAGAACAGGAAGGCGATCTCGGCCTGCGGGCCGCGATAGCCCGCCATCATCAGCTTGTTCTTGGCGTTCTCGGTGCCGAGCCAGTCGTCGAGGCGCAGGCGCTCGACCACCCGCTTCATGTAGGCCTTGGGCTCCTGGCGCAGGGACACCCTCTGGTTCAGGCGCTCGCGCTCGCGCAGGCGGATGCGGTCGCGCTCCTTGCCGACCCCCTTGAGGCGGTGGCGGAGCCGGTCGGGCTCCAGGAATGGCTGGGCCAGGGTGAAGACCGTGGCCGCCGCGGCGACCGCGGCGAGCGCCGCGCCGAGGAAGTAGGGGTCGGTCAGCTGAGACAGGATCTGCACGCGCCGCCTCCTGGAGCGTCGGGGAATGCCTTCGTCGGGGGTGCCGCGGCGTCGGGGGCCTTGGCGTCGGGGCCTTGGCGTCGGGAATGCCTGGGGGCTTTCAGGGCCGGTTCGGCGGGGGCGGGGCTGCCCGCTCAGATGTCGAAGCGGATCATCCGGTTCATCACGAACACGCCGATGAGCATCCACACCCCGGAGCAGGCGAGCGCGATATGGCCGATCGTGGTGGTCCAGAGCAGCGAGATGTAGTCGGGGCTGGTGATGTAGGCGAGGGTGGCCACGACAAAGGGCAGGGAGGCGATGATCGCCGCCGAGGCCTTGGCCTCCATGCTGACGGCCTTCACCTTGTCGGCCATCTTGCGCCGGTCGCGCAGCACCCGCGAGAGGTTGCCCAAAGCCTCGGAGAGGTTGCCGCCGGATTTCTGCTGGATGCCGATCACGATGGCGAAGAAGTTCGCCTCCGGCACCGGCATCCGCTCGTAGAGGCGGCCGACCGCGTCGCCGAGGGAGATGCCGAGGGCCTGGGCCTCGATCATCGCCCGGAACTCGCTCTTCACCGGCTCCCGGGCCTCGCGGGCGATGATGCGCAGGCAATCGCCGACCGGCAGGCCCGAACGGATGCCGCGCACGATCACGTCCATGGCGTTGGGCAGTTCGAGGATGAAGCGGTTCATCCGGCGCTGGCGCAGGTAGGAGAGCAGCCAGCGCGGAACGCCGAACCCCGCCGCGAAGGCCAGACCCAGAGCCAGGAGCGTGTCGCCGCTCATCACGAATCCGAAGGCCCCGACGAGGAGCCCGCCCACGGCGCTGAACATGAAGAACTGCGCCTTGGAGATCGTGAGGCCCGCCTGGGTCAGCCGCAGGTCGAGGCTGACGCGACTCGTCTTCTTCTCCTTGTCCTCGATCTCCTTCAGGCTCCTGGCCACCTGGTCGCGGCGGCTCACCGCCTGCACGCGCTCGACGGCCTGGCGCTGGCCGACCAGGGCCTGCTGGCGCTTGGCGGCCCGGGCCTCGCTCGGCAGCAGCGGTACCACCACAGCGGAGGCGAGCGACACCGCGCTCGCCGCGAGCAGGCCCGCCGCGATCACCGTCTCGACGTCCATCACCCGCGCCCTCCGGGGCTCGCCGCCGGGACGGGCGTCGCGCCGCGTTTCGCCGATTCCAGGCTCATGCCGCCTCCTCCGGCCGGCTTTCGGCGGCGTCGAGGGCGGCGGCGAGCGCCCGGTCCTCGCCGTAGTAGCGGGCCCGCTCCCAGAAGCGCGGCCGGCCGATGCCGGTCGAGCGGTGGCGGCCGATCAGCTTGCCGTTCTGGTCCTCGCCGACGACGTCGTAGACGAACAGGTCCTGGGTGATGATGACGTCGCCCTCCATCCCCATCACCTCGGTGATGTGGGTGATGCGCCGCGAGCCGTCGCGCAGGCGGGCAGCCTGGACGACGACGTCGACGGAACCGGCGATCATCTCGCGCAGGGTCCTGGAGGGCAGGTTGTAGCCGCCCATCGAGATCATCGATTCGATCCGGCTCAGGCACTCGCGCGGCGAGTTGGCGTGCAGCGTGCCCATCGAGCCGTCGTGGCCGGTATTCATCGCCTGGAGGAGGTCGAAGGCCTCCGGGCCGCGCACCTCGCCGACGATGATCCGCTCGGGCCGCATGCGCAGGCAGTTCTTGATCAGGTCGCGCATCGTGACCTGGCCCTGACCCTCGAGGTTCGGCGGCCGGGTCTCGAGGCGCACGACGTGCGGCTGCTGCAACTGCAGCTCGGCCGCGTCCTCGCAGGTGATGATGCGCTCGTCGTCGTCGATGTAGCGGGTGAGGCAGTTGAGCAGGGTGGTCTTGCCCGAGCCGGTGCCGCCCGAGACCACGACATTGCAGCGCACCCGCCCGATGATCTGCAGGATCTTGGCGCCCTCGGGCGAGATCGAGCCGAAGCGCACGAGCTGGTCGAGGGTGAGCTTGTCCTTCTTGAACTTGCGGATGGTGAGCGCCGGGCCGTCGATGGCCAGCGGCGGCGCGATCACGTTGACGCGCGAGCCGTCCGGCAGGCGCGCGTCGCAGATCGGGGAGGCCTCGTCGACCCGGCGGCCGACCTGGCTGACGATCCGCTGGCAGATGTTCATCAACTGCTGGTTGTCGCGGAAGCGCACGCCCGTCAGCTGGATCTTGCCGCCGACCTCGATGTAGGTCCGGTTGGCGCCGTTCACCATCACGTCGGCGATGTCGTCGCGGGCGAGCAGGGGCTCCAGGGGCCCGTAGCCGAGCACGTCGTTGCAGATGTCGTCGAGCAGCTCCTCCTGCTCGGCGATCGACATCACGACGTTCTTGAGGCCGATGATCTCGATGACGATGTCGCGGATCTCCTCCCGGGCCGCGTCCGGCTCGAGGCGGGCGAGCTGGGTAAGGTCGATCGCCTCGATCAGCGCGCCGAAGATCATGCTCTTCGTGCGGTAATACTCGTCCGAGCGGCCATTCTCGGCCGGCGTCGGGGCCGAGACCTCGCGGGCGATCGGCAGAGGGGCGGGCTCGGCCCGCATGCCGTCCTGCAAGACCGGCGCCGCCGGCGGGAGCGCCAGGACGGGGCCGGCGGGGCGCGCGGCCGGCGCCTTCTGCGCGGTCGCTCCGGGTCTCCTGCCGAACATGGATCAGCGACCTTCTCGAGAAGCGGGCCGACGGGACGGAACGGGACGGGGGTGGCTCACGACGCCTTGCGGCGGGCGAGCCGGGCCAGCAGCGGCTCCAGGATGTTCCCCCCCCGGCCGCGGCGCGGCTCGGCGCGGCCGGTGAGGGATCCGGCGAGCTCGCTCAAGACCTCCGTGACCTTGGCGCCGGGCTGCACCTCCGCCAGCATCTGGCCGTTATTGGCCGCGGTGCCGAACAGGGCGGGCTCGAACGGCACCGTGGCGACGACCGGCGCGTCGAGCGCCTTGGAGAATTCCGTCACGGCGATCTCCGGGCGCTTGGGCATCCCGACCCCGTTGAGGACCAGGCGCGGCATGCGGTCGTGGGGCCTCGCCTGCCGCAGCACCTCGAACAGGTTGCGGGCATTGCGCAGCGAGGTGAGGTCGGGGGCGGCCACCACCACGATCTCGTCGGCGCCGATCAGCATCCGCCGGCACCAGGCCGACCAAGCGTGCGGCACGTCGAGCACGATGCAGGGCACGCTCGCCCGCAGCACGTCGATCACCCCGTCGAAGGCGCCCTCGACGAAATCGGTCGGGCGGTCGAGGGTTGCGGGCGCCGCGAGCAGGCTCAGGTTGTCGGTGCATTTCGACAGCAGGCGGTCGACGAAGTTCGCGTCGACCCGGTCCGGTGCGAACACCGCCTCGGCCACGCCCTGCGGCGGGTCCTGGTTGAAGTTGAGGCCGGCGGTGCCGAAGGCGATGTCGAGATCGGCGATCACCGTCGCGGTGCCGTAGTCGCGGGACACCGACCAGGCGATGTTGTGGGCGAGGGTCGAGGCACCGACGCCGCCCCTCGCGCCGACCACCGCGATGGTCCTCCCCAAGGGCTCGGCCGCCGGATCGCTGAACAGCTCGGAGATCGCCGCGATCACCGCGACCGGATCGATCGGTGCGATCAGGTACTCGCTCACGCCGCGGCGGATGAACTCGCGGTAGAGCACGACGTCGTTGACGTGGCCGACCACCACCACCTTGGTGCCGGAGTCGCAGACCTCGGCCAGGCTGTCGAGGGCGGCGAGCGGGTTGCCCTTGGCCGTGCCGATCTCCACCACGATGACGTTCGGGGTGGGCGCGCTGCGATAGGCCTCGATGGCGGCGGCCGCGCCGCCCATCTGGACCCGGGTATGCGCCTTCTGCATCCGCCGGTCGCCGGCGGCCGCCTCGATCACGCCTGCGACCTCGCCGCTCTCGCAGAAGGCCTGGACGGTGATGCGCGGAACCGGGGCAATGACCCGGCCGGTGGGTTCGCCCGGCTCAGACATGATGCCGCCTCCCCCAGGAGGGGACCGACCCCGAGGGACGCCGTCCCTCGCCCGACCGGGCCCGATCGGCGCCGGTGCGCCTCGTCGCGGCAGCGACCCTCGTCCGGCGCGTCCTCATCACTGCCCCACCTGGCTCTTCACGCTCGCGCGGCCATCCTGCTTCCAACTGGTTGATGGATCCTTTCCGGTGCGCAGGTCGGTCAGGTTCTGGGTTCTGATCACCGTGTCGATCCGGCCCTCCTGGCGGCCGCGCACCAGGTCGACCGGATCGGCGATCTGGCTCGCGATGTTCGACTGGGTGGCGCAGCCGAAGTTCCAGTAGCTCTCGTTGCGGGCGTTGAAGCCCGCATTCGTGACGCCGAGATCCTGCGGCCAGAGCCCGCAGGCGCCCGCCACCTTGGCCTGCATGCGCTGGAAGCTGAGGCGCAAGGGCGCGCTCACCGCAACGTTGGCGACCGGGTAGGGCGCGACGACGATCTCCCGTGCGCCGACGCCCCAGGCGACCGCCCGGGCGCGCACCCGCGCGAGGGTGCGCTCCACCGCGCCGCCGGGCACCTGGGAGCCGCGGGGCACCTCCAGGACCAGCACGCCGCGTCCGTAGCGCCGGTACTCGGTGAGGAAGGCATCGACGTCGTCGGCCTGCCGCGGGTCGATATGCCCGGTCCCGGTCACGAACACGTCGAGATTGCGGGGCGAGTCCGACAGGACGATCGGATGCCGCTCAGGGACCGTCATCGGGTAGGTCGAGCCCGTGGTCAGCCGGCGGTCCGCGGCGCAGGCCGCGAGGCTGGCCGAGGCGGCGAGGATCGTCAGGCGGAGGGCGGTGCGGGTCATCGCTGGCAGGTCTCGGCGAAATCTCGGCGAAGTCTCGGGAAAGCGGCCCGGGCAGGCCCTGATCGTTCAGTCGGTGATGAAGCCGACCCGGCCGCGATAGCCGGAGCCGAGGGGTGCGGCGCCGACCACGCCGTAGAGGCGGTTCAGGCGGCCGAGCACGATCGCCTGGCTGTCGGTCGACTCGGTGAACCCGTCGTCGGGCTTGCGGACCTGGCCCGGATCCATCGGCTTGGCGATGTAGGGCGTCACCATGATCATCAGCTCCGTCTCCTGCCGCTGGTAGTCGCGGGAGCGGAACAGGGCGCCGAGGATCGGCAGGTTGAGCATCCCCGGCAGGCCGCTGATCGCCTGGCGGTTGCGCTGCTGGATCAGGCCCGCGATCATCATCGTCCCGCCCGAGGGCAGCTCGATGGTCGTCTCGGACTTGCGCACCGTGAGGCCCGGCACCGAGATGGTGCTGTTGCCGTTGGAGACCGGCACCGAACTCTGCGGATCGAGTTCCGTGACGTTGGTGCCGACCCGGATCGAGATCCGGTTCTCCGACTGGACCACGGGCGTGAAGTTCAGCGCGACGCCGTAGGGCTTGTACTCGATGCCGACCGAGCAGTTCGAGGTGTTCGAGGCGAGCACCGCCGAGCAGCTCTGGCTCGTCGGAACCGGGATCTCGCCGCCGGCGGTGAAGTTCGCCGCCTCGCCGGAGATCGCCGTTAGGGTCGGCTCGGCCAGGATCCGCGACACCCCGGCCTGCTCGAAGGCGCGCAGGTTCGCCTGAAGCGAGAAGCCGCCGGAGGTGAGCTTGCCCGTGAGCTCGTTGCCGGCCGGGTAGGAGCCGCCGGTGAGCGGGAACGGCACGCCGTTGACGAAGTTCATCGTGCTCCAGCTGGCATTCAGGTTGATGCCGAACTGCTTGAGCACCTGGCGAGAGACCTCGACCACGGTGACGCGCAGCATCACCTGGTCCTTGCCGCGGATCGTCAGGTTGTTGATCACGGCGCCGCGGGCGGCCGCCCCGGCGCCGCCGGTGCCCACGAAGGCGTTGGCGATGTCGATGGCCTGCTGCGCTTCCGCGGCGGAGCCGACCGAGCCGGTGAGCAGCACGGAATCGCCGGCCGGGCGCACGTCGAAGCGGCTGCCCGGGATGCTCGCGGCGAGGGTCTGGCGCAGCACGTTGAGGTCGCGCCCCACCGTGACGTCGAGGGCGGCGATCTGGCGTCCCTCGCCGTCCATCACGAAGATCGAGGTGGCGCCGTTCTCGATGCCGATGATGAAGACCTTGCGGGTCGAGCGCACGACAGCGTTCGCCACCTTGGGATTGGCGACGAACACTTCCTTGGCGTCCCGGGGCAGGTCGATCACCAGCGACCGGCCCATGGTGAGGTCGATGCGGCGCGACACGTCGGCCTCGTTGGGACCGACATTCACCACCGGCGCCGGCACGATGCCGCCGCGCTGGACCGTCCCGCGCAGGCTCACGCCGTCCTGGGCCGCGGCGGGCCCTGCCGCCAGGGCGGCGAGTGCGCCGACGGCCAAGGTTCCTGCCAAGGTTCCCGCCAGAAATCTCTTCGATGCCGAGCGGAAGGCGGCACGGACGGACGCGGCGGCGCGAAGGATCGCCGGGGGCGGCTCGGACATCGTCATGGAACGGGGGCTCGCGGGGCGGTGACCGGTCGCGCGGGTGAGGCTGGACGGGCGCACGCTCATCGGCGGGGCATCTGCTTGGAGACGCCGTAGCGCACGATCGTGACGCCGGCCTCGGCCTGCGGCTCCGGTGCGGTCGGGGCGGCCTGGCCGGCATCGGCGAGGCTGCGAAGGGTGAGGGAGAGCTGGCCGACCTTCTGCGCCAGGGTCACGGCCTCGGCCTGGGCCGGGGTGAGCTCGAGCGTCGCGGTGTCGCCGGTGACCACCCGCTCGCCGTTGCGCTCCTGCACGGTCTGACCGACGGCCAGGACCCGGATGTTGGTCAGGATGGTCTCGGCGGTCTGGGTGTCGCCGATGCCGGCGCGGGCCGCCTCCTCGTCCCGGGAGATGCGCAGCACGTCGACCCGGTCGTTCGGCAGGATGAAGCCGCCGGCGGTGTTCGAGCCGCGGGCATCGATCGAAATCGCGACGGCGCGCATCCCGGCGGGCAGGATCGCCGACAGGAAGCCGCTGCCATTGCCCTTGATCAGCTTCTCGCGCCGGATCGGCTCGCCGGAGAGGAACGGGCTGCGCACGATCGAGCCTACCGTGTCCTCGAGGGCCGTCGGCGCGCTGGTGCGCTGCAAGGCGCTGTCGCTCGCCGCGCTCTTCGGCCAGGGTTGCCAGCGCAGGTCTGCCGGCTTGAGCGACTGTCCCATCGGCAGCTCGGCCGCGGCCACCAGCACCTCCACCATCTCGATGGCGGGGGCCGGAGCGGCGACCGGCTCGGCCGGCGGCGGGAGCGGCGGCTCGCGGCCGCTCATCACGACGAAGGCTCCCGCGCCGGTCACGGCGGCGACGCTGATGAGAAGCAAGCGCGAAGACTTCATGGGGCGCCAACGAGAGGGAACGGCAGGGGCGGCGCGGTGCCGTCCCTTGCCGGACTTCATCAGGGATTCCTCAAATTAAGGTTAACCGTCCTTAGGGTTAACGGATCGGGACAGAGGGACGCCGAGCCGGCCGCGCGGCGTCGAGGGCGTGGCGTCGGTGGCTGGAATCGGGGACCTGGCGTCGGGAAACCGGAGCTGTGACGCGGGCATGCGCGCGGTGGAAGACGGCGCGTGTCGCCGTCTCCCTCCGTGATCGTCCGGATTTCGACGAGTGGAGGCGGGACCTCAGCCGGCCAGCAACTGGTGCCACAGCGGCGCGGACGGGCAGGTGACGAGGGCGGAGGCCGACAGCGCGACGCCGTAGGGAATACCGACGCGCTGGTCGTGCAGGCGCAGCGCGAAGGGCCAGGTCGCCGCGAAGCCGGGGAGGGGATGGCTGCGCATCAGCACCAGTCCGAGAGCCATCACGCCGCCGAACAAGGCCGCACCGACGAGGTAATCGGGCAGCGCGCCGAAGCCGAGCCACAGAGCCGTCGCCGCCGCCAGCTTGACGTCGCCCGCGCCCATCGTGCCCGTGAGATAGAGGCCGAACCCGACGGCCAGCACCAGCACACCCGCGCCGACATGGCTCGCGACCTCGAACCAGCCGAGCCCGGTGGCGAGCGCCAGAACCGCGAAGGCACCCGCAAGGGCGACGCTGACACGGTTCGGGATCATCATCGTGAGGACGTCGCTGACGGCCGCGTAGGCCATCAGGAATGGGAACACGACGAGAAGGCAGAGGCTGACCATGCGGGCTCGCGGCGGGCAAAGAGGAGCGCGGTGCCTGTCGCCGCTCCATCGGGAACCGGTCTCCTTCGCCGGCCCTGGACGCCGCGCGCGACGGCCGGACGGGGACGAGATGCGACCCGCACTGGAG
>JAEWKL010000079.1 GCA_023386115.1 Pseudomonadota bacterium | reverse complement strand
AGTCGAGATAGCTCTCGGCGGGCAGGCCCTCGGCGAGGAGGATGTCGTGGCTGTCGAGCTCGACATGCCAGTAGGTGACGGCCGTCACCGGCTCGCGCGCGATGCTGGTGCCGTTGATCAGGCCCATCACCGGCACGAGGTGCCCGCCCTGACCCTCCGCATCGGCCCCGACGAGGATCGGGTGGCCGGGGGAGAGGGAAAGGTCGCGGGCGGGCAGCTCCGGCCCGAAGGCGCCGGCGCGGATGCGGACCGGCTGCTGGGGCACCGGCAAGGTCTGGCCCCGCCCCCCGAGCCGGCGGTGGCCGATCCAGGTGACCGGCCGCACGGCGCCGGAAGCGGTGACGGCGCGGTCGCCCACCCGCAGATCCTCGACCGCGACGTCCGCCGGGGCACCCTCGCGGATCACGCGCAGGCGGGTGCCGGTGCAGAAACAGACCGCGACGGTCTGATCGTCGAAGCGCAGGGCCTGGAAGCTGGTCAGCGTGTCCTTGACGCCCATCGGCTTGCTGGCGAGATCCACGCTCGCGGTGCGCGTGACGACCGTCGCGCCGTTCGCCTGGGAGATGGTGTAGTCGGCCCGGTTGCCGGAGAACACCGCGGTGTTGCTGCCGCCGCCGCCGTCGATCGTGTTGTCCTTGGTGAGGTTCACCGTGCAGACGTCGTCGCCCGCGCCGCAGGCGACCTTCTGGATGTAGGTCCTGTCGTAGATCGCGATGTTGTTGGTCATGCCGAAGGCACTGCTAGAGGTGCCCGCGTTGAGGTTCAGGGTCGCGGCCTGGCTGGTCTGGGACAGGTCGAGGGCATTGCCGCTCGCGGCGGTGTTGTACAGCGTGACGACCGGGCTGGCATTGACGGAGAAGTCGAAGTAGGGCTTCAGGCTGCCGGTGATCGTCGTGTTGTAACCGAAGGTCTGTGCCGTGTTCAGCGGGTCGTTCTTCTGGACACCGTAGAGGCGCTGTGCCGCATCGATGTCGAGCGGCCTCCATGTGGTCGCATAGTGCTTGATGCCGTCGGCCGTGGTCCAGTTGGTGCCGACGACCGGACTGGCGTAGCTCACCGGATTATGGGGATTGAAGTACGACATCAATGTCGACACTTCGTTGTCGTAGGGCCCGTATTGCTGGCTGACGGTGTTGGTGTTGTTGTAGGGACCACCATGGCCGAGCCCGATGGCATGGCCGGCTTCGTGCACCGCCGTGCCGGCACCGTAGCCCCCGGACGCCGCCTGGAAATCGTTGAGCGCTCCGTAGCTGCTGGTCGCCCTCGGGGACGCACCGATATCCATCGTGATCACGACCTTGCCGTCGACGGGCGGCGTGATCGCGCTGGTGCCGACCGGATGCTCCGTCGCCACCGAGCCCATGCTGGCCTTGTTGTCCGCGTTCCGGGTGAACCCGATATTGGCGTCGTCCTCCGAGGTCGTCTGCTGGAAGGAGAGGTCCGCGACGGCGGACCACATGTCCAGGCTGGAGGCCAGGGCAGCCTGCTCGGTCGGAGTCCAGTTCGAGCTCGGATCGAAGATGTATTTCAGCGTGCCGCCCGACGTCCCGGCCGCGTTGACCGACCCCCAGTGGAACTGGCTCGACGTCGTCTTGTAAGTGTCGGGATCGTCCCCCTTGTACGTCTCGAAGGTCGGGCTGGCGAGGGTTCCGTCCGCGTTGACGCCGGACAGAAAGGCGACCTCCTGATCCCGGGTATTGCCGACGACGCTCGCCATCCCTCGATTTCCCTTCGGCTTACAGAAACTCGACCACCGCCGGCGGTACCTGCAGACGTGACTATGTTACGGCACCGTACGAGAAACGTGCCGCATGTCTTTCCCTACGTCTGTTATCATATGACAGAATAGGCGTCATGGACCGTGCGTCTCAAACGCCGGCCCCACAGTCTCAGCTCGCGTCGGCCGCTCGACGGGATCCTGAGTGGTCAGATCGGACACGGTCCTGAGGCATGGGGCGGATGCGCCGGCCAAGGGCCATCCGGGCGCTCAGGCGGCGCTGGCCGGGCCGGATCTCGCACGTCGCGGCCCGTCCGGTCGGGTCTCGTCCGGCGACGTCGTCTCGCTGCCACCGAGACCGGTCGGCCGGCCGGGCCGAGGCCATGAGGGCGGCCGGCCCGTGGGCGAGCGGCTCCAGCTCGCGGCCGGCCCGGCGCAAGTCATGCCGGATCGCTTGGCCCTCGGACATCTGGACCTTGCCAGCCGCGAGGGAGTCCGGCCCGTCTCAACACGGTTGTTCCAAACAGTGTCGGGCTCTCTCGCTCTACCCGTCTTCCGCATGAGAGAGGGGATCTCGAGAGAGGGGGTCTCGAGAGAGGGGATCTTGCGTCGGCACGATGTCAGTCGAGATCAAGCCGAAGATCGCCTCCGCGCGATCCACCCTCCGCCGCGCGCTCGCCCGCTCGCCGGCCTCGGTGGCGCATTTGTCGGCGTGGACCGCCCGGTTGACCACCTGGAGGTTCGGCAGGCCCCAGTAGCCCAGGAGCTCGGGCCAGGGCCGCGCCCGCTCCTCGCGCCAGATCCGGTAGAGCGGCACGCGGTGGTCGACCTCGGCGGTGCGCAGCAGGCGCTTGCCGGACTGGGCGCAGCGATGGCCCTGGCGGCGCTTGAGTTCCTTCACGTGGTCGCTGGGGGCGATCCAGAGCTTCCAGGCGGCGACGCAGGCGGCGTGCCAGGATGCATTGCGGTTGGGCGCGCCGGTCCCCCACAAGTCCCGGTGCCATCCGAAGCGGTAGACCGGCTGGCCGCAGACGCAGCAATGCCCTTTGCCCCGATGGTGCGGCGCCTCGCGGAACGGCGCCGGCGGCATCCGGAAGCTGAACGGCAAGCCCTTTTCGGCCAATCCCTTTTCGGCCGATCCCTTTTCGGCTGACCCGGTCTCCCCCGAGACTGTCACGGACGGTCCCTCACCGGCGGCGGCGAGTCGCCAGGTCCAGTCTTCGGGCTGGCCCGATCGCGCCGCCAGCGCCCGCGCCAGCCGGTCGGCCCGCAGGATGTGGTGGCGCCAGTAGCTCTCGACGGCGCGGCGCGGCGTCGGCGGCACCAGCGGCCGCGACAGGGCGTGGTGCAGCACCGGAGCCGGGAACACGGCGGGCAGGGA
>JAEWKL010000052.1 GCA_023386115.1 Pseudomonadota bacterium | reverse complement strand
GTTCGCGGCGGAGTAGGGGGCTTCACGCCCGCGAGGCCTGGAGGCGTGCGGGCACCAGTTCGCCCCGGCGTGCATAGACGAGGCCGGCGAGGAACCCGAGCAGCACCAGGGCGGGCAGCGCCATCACCGCCGGGTCGCCGGCGCGCAGGTGGCTGAAGGCCGCCCCGACCATCACGGCGGCGAGCAGCAGCGCGCCATGCGCGACGGTGCCGCGGCCCCACAGCAACGCGGCGCCGAGAAGCTGCGCCGCCCCGACCATGTACATGAACCAGAGCGGGTAGCCGAAGCGGGCAAAGCCTGCGACCTCGAACGGCAGAGCCGCGAGCTTCATGCCGGCCGCGGTCACGAAGACCGCGGTGAGCAGGCCGCGCAGCAGCAGACCGCCGAAATGCAGCCCGGTCGATGTCGATGTCGATGTCATGGTCCCACTCCCGTTGGTTGGTGTTGGTCCGGCTCGTCTCGCCGCGACGCTTGATGAGGGATCGGGATTGCGTCGTGATTGCGTGCTGTGTGTCGTCAGGCCAAGCTATTCCCGTCCCGAGCACCGGCATCCAGACCAGGTCGGGCGAGAACCCGGCCTCCGCCATGCCTCGACAGTCCCGCGCCGGAGCCGCCGATCGCTCCGGGCCCATGCACCCGGCATTAAGCCTCGTGGTGGATTGTGGCTGGCGCGCGATGCGCGGCCTTGCGGCCGCCCGAGCATCGCGCGATGCTACCCTGGCGCGTTTGTAAGATCTTGGCGGGTCCCTTGAAGTTGCAACTCCAAACCGAATCCGAACAGGGTATCCGGTCGATCCAGATCCGGGTCGGTGGCCGCTACCTGCTGCCGGGCGGGGTGGAGCATGTCTGCGAGACCCGCAGCCTCTCCCTCTCGACGATCGAGGTACGGGCACCCGAGAGCGGGCTCCGGGGTGACCCCGTCACGCTCTATCTCGACAATGTCGGTCCGGTGACGGGGGTGATCCAGACCATCGCACCGGACGGCTTCACCGTCGCGGTGGAGGTCGGGCCCGAGCGCCGCGCGCGCTTCGCCGCCCGCCTCGACTGGCTCGCCGCCCAGGCGAACGGAAAGACCGACCAGCGCAGCGACCCGCGCATCGTGCCCTATACGCGCTCCGTCGAGGTGCGCCGCGCCGACGGCCGGGTCATACCCGGGACGATCATCGACTTGTCGATGACCGGCGTGGCCATCGCGGTCACCGACGTCCCGCCGGTGGGCGAGGCGGTGACCGTCGGCAAGCGCCGCGCCACGGTGGTGCGCCATCTCGAGAACGGCTTCGCCGTCACCTTCCGGCTGCCGTTCCGGCCCGAGACCTTCGGCCAGCACGTCGTGCTCTGACCCGCCCTCGTCGCGGCTCCCCCGGACAAAAAGAAAGCCGCCCTTGCGGGCGGCCCGAAGTCTTGGAGGAACGCCCGTCAGGGCTTCCCTCTTGTCGCATCGGCGCCCTCCTGCCGGCGTGCGCGGGCGCACACGGCCGGCCCGCCGTCCCATGCCGATTGAGGAGACTGCGACCGTCGCGGCGCACGGAAATTTAAGCCCGCTGCGGCACCATCATCCCCGCGAGGCCGCACGATCCTGACGCGCGGCGTGGATGAGAGCGGCGTGGGGAACCGGATGAGCAGCGGGCACCGGAGCAGCGGGATCGAGCGCCTCGACCGGGATCGCGGGCCTGGCGCCATCCGTATCGTCGTGTCGGCGCCGCCGGCCAGGCAGAACAAGGAGCGGGTCTTCTCCTACCTTCCCTGGCCGGTCAGGCTCTTCGTGAAGCTCGGCCTGCCGATCATCGTGCTGCTCAGCGTCGTCGTGCTGCCGAACTATCTCGATTGCCGCAACCGGCACGATGCCGGCCTGTTCTTCCACGGCATGACGGTCGCGGCCTGCACGCGCCAGACCGTCTACGGCCAGATCGGCGCGACGCAGAAGCGCTTCGAGGACATCGCCCGCGCCGTCGGGATGCGGTGAGGCGGGCGCTTCGCGGCGCGAGCGGCCGGAAGGCAGGAGTCCGGAAGGCAGGAGGCCGGGACGCGTGAGGCCGTGAAGTCTGTCAGGTCATGGCCTGACGGACAAGGCGCGCCGGCCACGGGCCGGCTTGCGCGACGGAGCCTGTCTCGCCGGGAGGGACTGCCTTAGTTAAGGCCCGTCCCCTCCGGAACGAGGATGAGCCCCCGATGTTTCCTGACGTTAAGCTCCACATCGCCGGCGAGTGGCGCAACGGCGCGACCGGCCAGACGATGCCGATCCTCAACCCGGCCACCGGCGAGACCCTGAGCCAACTCGCCGTCGCGACCCGACAGGACCTCGATGAGGCCCTCGAGGCCGCCGATCGCGGCTTCAAGGCCTGGCGCAAGGTCTCGGCCTTCGAGCGCAGCAAGGTCCTGCGCAAGGCCGCCAACCTGATGCGTGAGCGCGCCGACGAGATCGCCCGGATCATGACCCTGGAGCAGGGCAAGCCGCTGGCGGAAGCCAAGATGGAGGTGCTCGGCGGCGCCGACACCATGGACTGGTTCGCGGAGGAAGGCCGGCGCGCCTATGGCCGGGTGATCCCGCCCCGGGCCGAGGGCGTCATGCAGCTCGTGATCCGCGAGCCGGTGGGCCCGGTCGCGGCCTTCACGCCCTGGAACTTTCCGATCAATCAGGCGGTGCGCAAGGTCTCGGCGGCGCTCTGCACCGGCTGCTCGGTGATCCTGAAGGGCCCCGAGGACACCCCGGCGAGCTGCACCGCCTTGATCCAGGCCCTGCTGGACGCCGGCGTGCCGGGCGACGTGCTCGGCCTCGTCTACGGCGACCCGGCGGAGATTTCGTCCTATCTCATCCCGCATCCGGTGATCCGCAAGATCACCTTCACGGGTTCGACCGCGATCGGCAAGGAGCTGGCCGCGCTCGCCGGCAAGCACATGAAGCGTGCCACGATGGAGCTTGGCGGCCACGCCCCGGCGATCGTCTTCCGCGACGCCGACGTGACCAAGGCCGTGCAGGTGCTCGGCGCCAACAAGTTCCGCAATGCCGGCCAGGTCTGCGTCGCGCCGACCCGCTTCCTCGTCCACGACTCGGTGTTCGACGCCTTCGTCGACGGCTTCGTCGGCCTCTCCCAGGGCCTCAAGGTCGGCAACGGCCTGGAAGAGGGCGTGAAGATGGGCCCGCTCGCCCATGGCCGCCGCATCGAGGCGATGGAGGGCTTCGTGGCCGATGCCGAGCAGAAGGGCGCGCAATTGCGCACCGGCGGCAAGCGCATCGGCAACCAGGGCAACTTCTTCGAGCCAACGGTCTTCACCGACGTGCCGCTCGATGCCCGGATCATGAACGAGGAGCCCTTCGGGCCGATCGCCGCCATCCAGCGCTTCTCGGACGACGAGGAGGCCTTCACGGAGGCCAACCGCCTGCCCTACGGCCTGGCCGCCTACGCCTATACCCGCTCGGCCGAGACCGCCACCAAGCTCGCCACGCGGGTGGAGAGCGGCATGATGTCGATCAACCATCACGGCATCGCCCTGCCGGAGACGCCCTTCGGCGGCGTCAAGGATTCGGGCTACGGCAGCGAGGGCGGTTCGGAGGCGATCGAGGCCTACCTCAACACCAAGTTCGTCACCCAAGCCGGGTTCTGAGCGGGCCTCCGGGCGGGGCGGGGCCGGCGCTGACCGGCCCCCCTCGCAGCCCCTCTTCCGCCGGCGAAATAGGGGTTGCCAAGCCGGGGCGAACCCCTTAGATCCCACCTCCACCGGCGGGGCGCACCGCTCCCCCCGGTCAGGCGCCCGTAGCTCAGCTGGATAGAGCACCAGACTACGAATCTGGGGGTCAGAGGTTCGAATCCTTTCGGGCGCGCCATTTTAACGTGAGACGTCACGGTGCGATGAGGCTTCTGCCATCGTCCGCCGCATCATCATCGAAGGCCTGCCTTCGATCGGGCGCCCGTAGCTCAGCTGGATAGAGCACCAGACTACGAATCTGGGGGTCAGAGGTTCGAATCCTTTCGGGCGCGCCACTTCTTCTCACCGCACGGACAGCAGGAATGGCCGCGGCGCCTGCGTCGGCTGCGGGTGGCGGATCAGCCCTTCAGGCCGCCGAGCGGTCGGGACCTGCCGGATGAGCACGCACGCCACGCGCCGCAACCTGATCGAGCAGCAGGCGGAGCGTTTCAAGCCGCCGGTCTTCCGCCCCCGGCGCTCCCGGTGGGACGACCTGCTGGCGGCCGGGCGGCGCCTCCTCGATCTTCAGGCCGGATCGGCTTGGCGCGACCTGCGTGTGGAGCTTGCCACGGCCTCCGGCACCGTGCTCGACGTCGGATGCGGCGCCCAGGTCTTCCGGTCCCTGCTCCCCCCTTCGGCGCATTACCGCGGCATCGACACGATCGACGCCCTTGAGCGGTTCGGCTACGCGGTGCCGGACACGGAGTATTTCGAGGGGGCAGACTGGAACGTCCCGCCCGCCTCCGTCGATGTCGTCCTCTGCACCGAGGTCCTCGAGCATGTCGAGGTGCCGGCACCGTTCGTGGCGAACCTGTTCGGCTGCCTGCGGCCCGGCGGCCGCCTCGTCCTGACGGTGCCCTTCGCGGTCCGCTGGCATTTCGTTCCTTACGATTACTGGCGCTACACGCCGTCCTCGCTGGATCGGCTGCTGCGCGAGGCCGGCTTTCGCGACGTGCGCGTCACGGCCCGCGGCAACCCGGTCACCGTCGCCTGCTACAAGGCGATGGCCCTGTGCCTGATCCCGCTCCTGGAGGCCGCCGGCCACCCGGCGCGCCGCTTCCTCGGCGCGGCCCTGCTGCCGGTCCTGGGCGGGCTCGCCGTGATCGGAACCCTGTCGCTGCGGTCGGATTGGGGCGAGGATTGCCTGGGCTACACCGTCACGGCGCGCCGCCCGCCCGCTTCGTGATGGCGGATCATCGGCGCGGCAGCCGGATCACAGCGGCTTGCGGGCGACGCTGAGGAGGTTGCCGACGTTCAGGCCGACGCTCCGCTGTCCGAGGCCGAGGGCCTGCGCGACCGCCAGGGTGGCCGGCTTGAGCGGTCCGGGCAGGGGCAGCAGGCGCAGCCAGTAGCGCAGCGGGTAGCGGTTTCGGATCGATCCGATCGCGACCTCCCCGAACCCCGCCCCGCCGAGGAGTCGGCGCAGGCTGGCCGGGCAGAACAGCTGCATGTGCTCGATGTCGATGATCGGCGAGCGTCGGCCGAGGAGCCGGTTGATCGGGGCTCGATAGTCGTGCGTGACGAAGGCGATCCGCCCGCCGGGCCGCAGCAGGTCGTAGGCGGCCCGCGTCAGGCCGCACGGATCGGGGACGTGCTCCAGGGTCTGGAAGCAGCAGATGAGCGAGAGGCTGCCGGGCGCGTGCTGCGTGGGATCGAATACGCCGATCCGCAGATGCGGCCGGAGCGCCGCCGGAGCCGCCGCGACCGCGTCGTGCGACGGCTCGACCCCGATGACCTCGGCAAATCCGAGGTCCAGCAATTCCTGCAGGAAGGCGCCGCTGCCCGCGCCGATCTCGAGGGCGGTGCCCCCGTGCCGCTCAGGGCCGAGCCGAGGGGCCAGGGATTCCGCATAGGTGCGGGCCGCGTAGCGAGCTTCCTCGGCACTGTCGTAGCCCGCATCCCGGTAGGCGCGGGCCAGGGCCTCGGCGCCCGGCGCCTCGGCGGCGTAAACGGTCTCGCAGGTCCCGCAGCAGACCAGGCGGAACCTCATGAATTCGGGGACCTTGCGCGAGGCGTAACTGAGGGCGCCGATCCGGGCCGGATCGATCGACGCCGACAGGAAGGGGCGTGCGCCCCGCTCGGGCGTGCCGCAGACCGGGCAGTCGCGGCCCTGGAGGCGGTCCAGGATCGCGGCCGGAGCCGGAGCGGAGAGCGTCTGACGATCCAGGGTCACGGGTGGTCCTCGGGGCCGGGCTCGCGACGCGGCTCCGGCACCGGATGGCCGGTCGCCTGAGCCCCGCGTCGCTCCGTGCAGGCCGCGTCCCTCGCCCGCCCGGCGAGGGCGATGGAACGGTGGTCTTGGTTAGAGGTGCGTTAAGGGCGAGCCCGGCCCTTCGCAGAACACTGCCCCGTCTCTCGCGCCGCGACGGATCCGGCGTCATTCCCGACGCCATGGACGCCGACGGGTCTGATACCGCCGCGCCTTCGAAC
>JAEWKL010000010.1 GCA_023386115.1 Pseudomonadota bacterium | reverse complement strand
GGACCGCCGAGCAGCGCGCCGAGGTCGGCGGCCAGCCGCTCAGGGGTGAAGTCCGTTTGTGGTCTGGGAAAGGCGGCGCCGATTCGGCCCAGCACCGCGGCGTTCGCCGCCTGGTCCTGGTCGAGGGCGCCGGGCAGCGGCACCAGGATCGACGGTCGCCCGACCACCGCCAGTTCCGCCACCGTCGAGGCGCCGGAGCGCGCCACGACGAGGTGGGACGAGGCCATCTTGGCCGGCAGGTCCTTGAAGAACGGCGCCACCGTGAAGGCGGCGAGGCCCGCGCCCTCGTAGAGCGTCTGCACCCGGGCGAGGTCCTCGGCCCGAGCCTGCTGGATCACCGTGAGGCGGGCGCGCAGGGCGGCGGGCAGCCGGACGACGGCCTCGGGCACCACGTCGCTCATCACCCGGGCGCCCTGGCTGCCGCCGAAGGCGAGGAGCTGGAGCGGGGCGTCGGGGCCGACGCCCGGATACGGCATCTCGGCCGCCGCCAGCACCGCCGGACGGACCGGGTTGCCGGTATGGACGCGCCGCGCCGTAGCCTTGGCGGGCACGCCCCGCACCTCGGGGAACCCGGTGGCGATGACGGACGCGCCGCGGGCCAGGAAGCCGTTGGCGCGGCCCATCACGGCGTTCTGCTCGTGCAGCAGGGTCGGCACCCGCAGCATCTGGGCGGCGAGCAGCGGCGGCACGGTGGGGTAGCCGCCAAAGCCCACGACCACCGCCGGGTTGAGGCGGCGCACTTGGCGCAAAGCCGCCGCGAAGCCGCGCCCGAGAGTCGCGAAGGCGGCGACGCGGCGCAAGGGCGAGCGCCCGCTCGACGGCGTGGCGGAGGGCACCGCCACGATCTCCGAGGCCGGGAACTCGCCGGAGAGCGCCGCGACCCGGCTGTCGGTGGCGAGCACGACCCGGATGCCGCGCTCGCGCAGGCGCAGGGCCAGGGCCTCGGCCGGAAAAAGGTGGCCGCCGGTGCCGCCGGCGGCGAGCAGGACGAGAGGCTGGGCGACGGTCATCGGGCGGCCGGTTGGCGGGAGCTAAGCATGCGGTCTCCGGTCAGGGATCGGCGTCGAGGGGCCCCCGTGTGTCACGGCGGGGCCCCGCGGTCACCCCTCGGACGGGCGCTCAGTGCGCCGAGCTCTCGTCGCGGTTGAGGAGCGTCGTGCGCGGCCGGCGCCGGGTGAGGGCGACGAGAAAGCCCATGCCGAGGGCGAGCGAGATCAGCGACGAGCCGCCATAGGAGATGAACGGCAGGGTCATGCCCTTGGCCGGCATCATCCGGGTGTTCACCGCCATGTTGATGCAGGCCTGGAGGCCGAACAGCGCGGTCAGCCCCGTGATGGCGAGGCGGCAGAAGATGTCGTCGCTGCGCCGCGCCAGCATCAGGCCGCGCATCACGATGAAGGCGAACAGGAGCACGATGCCGATGCAGACGATGACGCCGAACTCCTCGCCCGCCACCGAGAAGATGAAGTCGGTGTGCGCGTCGGGCAGGTGGCGCTTGGCGACGCCCTCGCCCGGGCCGGTGCCGAACCAGCCGCCGGAATTGAACGATTCCTGCGACCAGAAGGTCTGGAAGTTGTCGCCCGAATCCTTGTCCATGAAGCGCTGGATGCGGGCTCGCACGTGGGGCAGGAACTGGTAGGCCGCCGCCACGCCGATGAGGCCGGCCCCGCCGAGCCCGCCGACCCAGAACCAGTGCAGCCCGGCGACGAACACCATGCAGCACCAGACCATGGTGACCAGCATGGTCTGGCCGAAATCCGGCTGCAGGATGAGGGGCACGATGGTCATCGGCAGGAGCAGCACCGCGAGGGTGCCGCCCGGCATGTCGCGCCGGCGCGCGCCCTCCGCGAAGGCCCAGGCGGCCAGGATCACGAAGGCGGGCTTGACGAACTCGGAGGGCTGGACGCCGATTGGGCCGAACTGGATCCAGCGATGGGCGCCCTTGATCTCGGGCCCGTACTTGGTGGCCGCGATGCACAGCACGATGCCGAGCCCATAGGTGACGAGCGCCATGCGCCGGATGTGGCGCAGGGACAGGAACGACACCGCCAGGATCAGGGCGATCGTCGGCAGCAGGTACATCACCTGCCGGTTGAGGAAGTGGAAGGTCGGCAGGCCGAGGCGCTCGGCCACCGGCGGGCCGCCGGCCATCAGGAAGACCAGGCCGGCCGTCATCAGGACGCCGAGGCCGGCGAGCAGCGCCCGGTCGACGGTCCACCACCAGTCGCCGAGATGCGAGCGTTCCGCACGGGACATCATGGCTTGCAGGGCCCCTCGTTCACCAGCCCCGACCATCGGACGGAATGGTAAACCGAGTGTTGCCGCAGCGCCGCAGCGACGCGGATTGCCGTGGCGCAGCAGCGGGCTCGCGCCGCCGGCGGATCCCGGTCAGCCTCGCGGGATCACCCTTGGAAGTGGGACCACCCTTGGAAGGTCACCCTTGGAACATGCCGTGCGGCGCCAGCTCGAAGTGCCGGGCGTACTCGTCCTCCAGGGTTTCCCACGGCATCAGCATCACGCCGTGCAACGGCGCCGCGCCGGCCGTGAGCGCCCCGAAGCGGCGCAGGATCAGGGCCAGCTCGTAGGCCGTGATGTCGGGCTTCGGGGTGAACTTGTAGAAATGGGTCTCGTTGTCGACCGGATCGGCGCCGATGCTCTTCAGGAGCGAATCGAACATGACGGAGGTCCCCCGTTCCAGCGCGATATGCATCGCACCGGACGGAAGGTTAAGCCGGATGGCCGCCTGCGGCAAATGAACTTGATGGGAGGGGAGCGCTCGTCTCGCCCGTCGGAGGACATTTCCATCGTGGTCTCTCGGCGTCGGCACGGCCGGACAAAGGCCGTCAATCCTCGTGCGGCCCGCACCAGCCCGGCAGGTACACCGCGTCCTTGGAGCGGGCGAGGGCCAGGGCCTCCTCCAGGGCGTCGGAGAAGTCCTGCTTCACGTCCTTGCGCTTGATGTGCCGGCGCAGGAAATCGGCCCACAGGAATTCGCTGAACGGCGTCGTGTCCTTGGCGAAGCCCCCGGCGCGGCGCAATTCGCCGGCGAGGCTGCGGAAGGGATCGTCGGCAAGATCGTCGATGCGCTTGGGCAGATCGCCGACGTCGCGGCGCACCCCATCCGCGTCGTAGGGGTGGACCCAGGCACGGTGGTCGGCCACGACCCAGAAGGCGTCCTTCTCGAGGTGGTGCAGGTCGGCCACCACGGTGGTGAGCACGTTCTCCACACCCTCCTCCTGCAGCGCGCGGGCGAGGTGGTGGTGGTCGATGACGTAGCGGCGCTTCTTCGGCCCGAGCAGGACCGGGATCATGTGCGAGCCGAGGAACGTCTCGCGGTCCTTGTCGTCGATCTCCCGCCAGCGCTTGCGCTTGGCCTCGACCTCCCGGTAGCCGACGGTGATCTGGGTCGGGCGCAGCTCGGCGATCGGCACGCTGTGGAGAATCGGGTCGCGGATGGGCATGCGGGTCATTCGGGGTTGCACGCGCGGAACAGCCGCGCAGGACTGAGAAGCTTCGGGCAGACCGTCCCTTGGGTCAAGGCGCCGGACGGGCGCCGCACGGGCCCATGTCGCCTCGGCCTGACGGATTAATCCATGCCGTCGAAAATTTTTTCGCGATGGCCGTAAGCCGTTCGCATCCGAAGCGTTTTTCCCGCCGAACGGGTGTCGCAGCAGGGCCGGAAAGCACCCGGCCGCCGCGGGCGGATGCGCGGCCGCGCATCCTTGACTTGGCTTCGGTTTGCTCGCCAAGAGACGAAAGCGGGGCGCCGCCCGTGAACGCAGCGCCCCGTCCCGGACCCCGCCTCGCCACTCCCCATTGTCATGGCAATGACGCAGGGAGAGGGCAGGACGCCCGCGGACCCAGGATTTGAGGCACAGACAGGGGCCGGGCGGCCGGCCCGGGATGATCTCGGACGCTCCCCCGGCGGGGCGGCGGCCGGGCGCCTCCCGCGAAC
>JAEWKL010000895.1 GCA_023386115.1 Pseudomonadota bacterium | reverse complement strand
CCCTGCCGGAGGTGAGCGCCGTCGAGGCGAAGGCGGCCGGCCTGAGGGCCGACCGGGACCGGCTCGGCGCCGTGAACCTGCGGGCCGAGGAGGAGCTGCGCGACACGGAAGGACGGCGCGACGAGCTGGGGCGCGAGCGCGACGAGCTGAACGAGGCGATCCGGCGCCTGCGCGGCGCGATCCAGAGCCTCAACCGCGAGGGGCGCGAGCGCCTGCTCGCCGCCTTCACGGCCGTGAACGGGCATTTCGAGCGGCTGTTCACGACCCTGTTCGGCGGCGGCACCGCGGAGCTGACCCTCATCGATTCCGACGACCCGCTCGAGGCCGGCCTCGACATCCTGGCCCGGCCGCCGGGCAAGAAGCCCCAGACCATGACGCTGCTCTCAGGGGGAGAGCAGGCCCTGACGGCGACGGCCCTGATCTTCGCGGTGTTCCTCACCAACCCGTCGCCGGTCTGCGTCCTCGACGAGGTCGACGCGCCCCTCGACGACGCCAATGTCGAGCGCTACTGCGACTTGCTGGCGGCGATGGCGCAGGACACCGACACCCGCTTCCTCGTCATCACCCACAACCCGATCACCATGGCGCGGATGGACCGGCTGTTCGGCGTGACCATGGCCGAGAGGGGCGTGTCGCAGCTCGTCTCGGTCGACCTCGCGACCGCGGAACGGCTGGTCGAGACGGTTTGACGGCAGCCGCGCGTGCGGTGCGGAATCGGTCGAAAGTCCAATGACTTAACGCCTGTTCGCGGTGCCTTGACACCCAAGGTGGGCGAAACTATGGTGCGCCCGCTCGACGGGGGTAGCCGGACCGGATCTCCTCATCCTTCACGCGCGAGGTTTTCGCCATGAGCGGCAACGACCCGCGGGGGAAGGACGGCACCGGTGAGGGCTCCTCTCCCGACGACGACCTCTCCGCGAGGCTCAAGCGTCTCGAGATGCAGATCGACCGGAAGCGCCCCGCGGCGGCTCCCGATCCTTCTGCGCGTCAAGACAGCGGCCAGCCTTCGTCCCTCGGCATCGCCATGCGGCTGTCCACGGAGTTCGTGGCCGGCGTCCTGGCGGGCGGCCTTCTCGGCTGGGGCTGCGATCGTCTCCTGGGCACCAAGCCCTGGGGCCTGATCGTTCTGCTCGTCCTGGGCTTCGCGGCCGGAATCTACAACGTGATGCGCGTTTCCGGATTTTTTCCGGCCGCGGACACGAAGAAAGGCCCGCCAGGGTCTTGATCATCCGGTGGATGCCGTGCATCCGCCTGCACGGATTGGCAGCGCGGCGGGAGAAACCCGCGGCAGCGATACACGAGGGGGCGGGACCGGCATGGCCGTCAAGATGGATCCGATCCACCAGTTCGAGCTGAAGCCGCTGGTTTCGTTCGGGCATATCGGCCACCAGAACATCGCCTTCACCCAGTCGGCGCTGTACATGTTCCTGGCCGTGGGGCTCATCGCGCTCCTGACGATCTGGGCCACCAAGAGCCGCGCGGTGGTGCCGGGCCGGGCGCAGTCCCTGGCCGAGGTGTTCTACGAGTTCATCGGCCAGACGGTGCACCAGTCGGCCGGCCACGGCAGCGAGCGCTTCGTGCCGCTGGTCTTCTCCCTGTTCATGTTCGTGCTGCTGCTGAACCTGTTCGGGATGATCCCCTATGCCTTCGCGGTGACCAGCCACATCATCGTCACCTTCATGCTGGCGCTGATCGTGATCCTGACCGTGGTGATCTACGGCTTCATGGCCCACGGCACCCACTTCCTCGGCCTGTTCGTGCCCCCCGGCGTGCCCGGCTGGCTCAAGCCGCTGATCGTGGTGATCGAGGTCGTGTCGTTCATCTCCCGGCCGATCAGCCTCTCGGTCCGTCTCTTCGCCAACATGCTGGCGGGCCACATCGCGCTCAAGATCTTCGCGGGCTTCGTCCCGGCCCTCCTCGCCGCCGGCGTCTGGGGCATCCTCTCTCCCCTGCCCCTCGCCCTCTCGGTCGCCGTCACGGCCCTCGAGGTGCTGGTCGCGGTGCTGCAGGCCTACGTCTTCGCGACGCTGACCTCGATCTACCTCAGCGACGCCCTGCATCCGGGCCACTAAGGGCCAGGGGCCTCAGGCGAGGCCCCGCCCCCGCCCCCGATCAGCCAAACAGAGCTTCCCACCCCGGTTCGCCGTGTCGCGGCCGGATACCACCCGCCAGACGACTAGACGACCTTAGGAGCATCACGATGGATCCCGTTGCTGCGAAGTACATCGGCGCCGGCCTCGCCTGCCTCGGCATGGCGGGCGCCGCCGTGGGCCTCGGCAACCTGTTCGGCCAGTTCTTCGCCGGCGCCCTGCGCAACCCCTCCGCGGCCGACAGCCAGCGCCCCAACCTGCTCCTCGGCTTCGCGCTGACCGAGGCGCTGGGCATCTTCTCGCTGCTCGTCGCGCTGCTGCTGCTGTTCGCCGTCTGATTCCGGCGAGGATTACCGAAAGAGGTGATCCACCCGCGCACCGGGCCTTCACGCGAGGCTCCGGTGCGCGTGCGTTAAGGGCCTCTGACACCACTTCGTGCGGCCGCCCCCCGTGGTGCGGGGGGGCGGCGCGACGGCCGGCCCGGCCGAGCGCTCGGCGGGAGCGCTTCGTCTCCCCCACACCCGGACGACACCATGGCGCAGCCACATGCACCCGCCCCCACCCATGAGGGGCTGATTCACGAGCCGGCCTCCGAGCATGGCGGCGGCTTCCCGCCGTTCGAGAGCAGCACCTTCGTGGCGCAGATCCTCTGGCTCGCGCTCGCCTTCGGCCTGCTCTACTACCTGATGTCGAAAGTCGCCTTGCCGCAGATCGCCGGCATCCTGCACGACCGGCAGGCCCGGCTCGCCGGCGACCTCGACCAGGCCGCCCGCGCCAAGGCCGAGGCCGACGGCGCCCGCGACACCTACGAGCGCGCGCTCAAGGACGCCCAGGGCAAGGCCAAGGGCATCGCCCAGACCACCCGCGAGCAGCTCGCCGCCGAGGCCGAGACGCGCCGCAAGTCCCTCGAGGCCGACCTGGCGACCAAGCTCGCCGAGGCCGAGACCCAGATCCGCACCCGCACCGCGACCGCGATGGGCAGCGTGCGCGAAGTGGCCGCCGATGCCGCCACCGCGATCGTCGAGCGCCTGACCGGCCACGCGCCGGACCGCGCCGCCGTCGAGGCGGCCTATGACCGTACCGCCTCCCAGACCGTGCACTGAGCCGCAGGAGATCACGACATGCTGTTCGATGCGGAGTTCTGGGTCGCGGTCGCCTTCGTGGTGTTCTGCGGCATCGCCTGGAAGATGGGCCTGTTCGATCAGATCATCGGCGGGCTCGACAAGCGCGGCGCCCGCGTGCGCAAGGAGCTCGAGGAGGCGAGGCGCCTGCGCGAAGAGGCCGAGGCCGTCCTGGCGGATTACAAGCGCCGCCGCGCGGAGGCCGAGCGCGAAGCCGCCGAGATCGTCGCCAATGCCCGTGCGGAGGCCGAGGCTGCCGCCGCCGAAGGCCATGCCCGCCTGAACGAGTTCGTCGCCCGCCGGACCAAGGCGGCGGAGACCAAGATCGCCCAGGCCGAGGCCCAGGCCGCCGCCGAAGTGCGGGCCGCCGCGGCGGAAGCCGCGGTGCGGGTCTCCGAGACCATCCTGCGCGAGAAGGTCAGCGGCGACGCCGCCCAGGACCTGGTCCGTCGCAGCCTCGGCGAGGTGCGGACCCGGCTGCGGGCCTGACCTTAAGCGACATTTCGGCAACATTTCTGAAAGCCGCCTTCGGGCGGCTTTCTTATTGGGCGAAAGCGAAAGCCCATTCGGTCATGCCGCAAAGTCTTTGCTTGCGGTCCCAGGAATTATTTCAAGGTATAACATCACTGAGTCGACCCCGCGCCGCCCAAGAGGCGCAGGTTTGACAGGCCTGCCGACAAGAGGATCGCCGGCCGACGTTTTCTGTGGCATAGATTCGGACGAATCGCCGCCGAGCCCGTGATGACCGTCTACTACTTCCACTTCCAGTCGGGCCGCCGCCTGATCATGGACCCCGAGGGGGTCGAGTTGCGGAGCGCGGCCGATGCCCTGGAAATGGCGGCGAAGCTCGCGGCCGCCCTGCTCGACGATGGCGAGGTCGCCTGCGACTGGACGCGCAGCGCCTTCCGGGTCGAGGACCAGCACCAGCGCCGCGTCTTCCGCCTGCCGATGACGACCGTGCGGGCCCGGGAGAGCCGCAGCCGGGCGCTCCTGAATTGACGCACCCCGCGATCCGTCCCGGCGAGTGGCGACGGATGAGCGGGAGCGTCGCGAACGCTATCCCGGGATCGGCTCACGATCGGTTCGCGCCTGGGAAGCGGGCCGTCCGGAGATCGCTGCCGATTCGGACGAGCCATCGATGCCGACGAGGATCAGCGATGCCCGATCTCGACACGCTCCTGACCTACACCGCCGTGGTGCTCGGCCTGTTCCTCATCCCCGGTCCGGCCGTGCTGCTGGTGCTGGCCCGCGCTTCCGTCGGAGGCCGGCGTGTCGGGATCGCGACCGGCCTCGGGATCGCGGCGGGCGACCTCCTGCACACGGTGATGGCGACGATCGGACTGTCCGCGGTGCTGATGACCTCGGCCCTGGCCTTCAGCCTCGTGAAGTATGCCGGTGCCGCCTACCTGATCGTCCTCGGCCTGCGCGCCCTGGTCGAGCGCGGCGGAGACCTGCGTCTCGGCTCCGCGCGGCTGGTCGATGCCCGGCTCGCCTTCCGGCAAGCGGTGCTGGCGGAGGTGCTGAACCCCAAGACGGCGCTCTTCTTCCTCGCCTTCCTGCCGCAATTCGTCCATCCCGGGCAGGGATCCGTCGCGTCTCAGCTCCTGGTGCTCGGGCTCGTCTTCGTCGTCATGAGCGCCGTCTACACGGTGCTGATCGCGCTCGCCGCCGGACACGTCGCCGACTGGCTCGCGCGTCACCGCCGCATCGGTCACTGGCAGGGCCGGGTCATCGGCACGATCTATCTGGGGCTCGGCATCCGGCTGGCCCTGCAGGAACGGTGATCCGGGTCTTGGACAGGAAGGCGGCATCGCCTCCCGGATCCACGAAGTGCCGATGGCGGTCGGCATGGACAATGTCGTCCGGCGTCTCTGGATGCGCATGGCATCCTGGTGCATCGATCCCGCATCGACATCCGGGGAATTTGTCCCAGAGCCTCGCCGTCCCACCGCTTCGCGTCAGCCCGGCGCCGCGCCCGGCGGTTGGGGCGCGGAGACCGCGTTGGCCGGTCTCGGCCGACGGCTCAGAGCCGGTAGCGGATCTGGTCGGTCCAGAAGCGCTCGAGCCGGGCGAGCGCCTGGTTGAGGCGGCCGAAATCGTCCTCGGAGATGCCGCCGATCGGCTGGATGGTCTTGGCGTGCTTGTCGTACAGCCCGCGGACGATCTCGTGCACCTCGCGGCCCTTGTCGGTGAGGCTGATGCGGACCGAGCGCCGGTCGGTCTTGGAGCGGGCGTGGTGCAGGTACCCGGTTTCGACCAGCTTCTTGACGTTGTACGAGACGTTCGAGCCGAGGTAGTAGCCGCGGGTGCGCAGCTCGCTCGCGGTCAGCTCCTTGTCGCCGATGTTGTAGAGGAGCAGCGCCTGGACGCTGTTGACGTCCTCGCGGCCGCGGCGCTCGAACTCGTCCTTGATCACGTCGAGGAGCCGGCGGTGCAGCCGCTCCACCAGGTGGAGCGCCTCGAGGTAGTGGGGGCGGACGGCGGTCTCGGTCTCGGGAGCGGAGATCGTCTGCGCCACCTTCGTCGCCTGGGTCTTCATCGGAACGCCTCACTCTGTCCGGGGATGCTCGGCGGTGTCTCCCGCTCCGCTTATGGGTTCAAATTAGGCGGACCCCGTGAATGTGAGTTTAAACGACAGGATAAATTCTCGATTTACCTCTGTCGGTAAACCGAAGATGAACCCAATCATTCACTTTCGAGAAAGGTTGAGCATCAGCGTAGTTCGCGCGAGGCCAGCCAAGAGACCGTGAAGTAGACCAGGATGATCATCCCGTCGAAGGCGAGGCTCGGGAGCGACATCGGCAGGAGCTGCGGAGTGAGCAGGGCGAGCACGATCGCCGAGGTCGCGGCGAGCAGCCAGACCACCCCGCCCCAGGCCGTGGCGAGCCACAGGCCCACCGCCGCCAAGAGGTTGATGACGCCGAAATAGACGATCACCGCCTGCCGGCCGATCGGCGCGGTCTCGAACGGCGCGGCGTTGGGGCGGGCGCCCAGGATCTCGGCCCAGGCGCTCAGGCCCTTGACCATCCAGACCACTGCCACGACCCGCATCAGCCAGACCAGGACCACGTCCCAGCGCGTCTCGGGCCGGGGGGCCCGGCGCTCGATGCGGTCCGCCGCGTCCTCGAGACCCGCGCGCCGGGGGCCGCCCCGGACCTTGCTGAGCGAGCGCATGATCAGGTGAAGCTCGGCTCGCCGGGCATCGGCGCGAAGTGGGCCTCGATGTCGTCGGGCCTCACCGCCTCCAGGGTGGCGGGCTGCCAGTCCGGCTTCCCGTCGCGGTCGATGAGCACCGAGCGCACGCCCTCGTAGAAGTCGTGCCCGCGCAGGATCCGGCACAGGATGCGGTATTCGAGCCGCATCGCCTCCGGGAAGGACAGGGCAGCGCCGCGGCGCATCTGGGCCAGCGCCAGGGTGAGGCTCGTGGGCGAGCGGGTGCGGATCGTCGCCGCGGTTTTCTGGGCGAAGGTGGACCCGGCACCATCGAGGCGCGCCAGCACTTGCCCGACGCTGTCGGCCGAGAAGCAGGACTCGATCAGCGCCCGCTCGGCGTGGAGCGGGCCGGGGGCCGGCGCGGTGTGCGCGCCGATCGCCTGCTCGACCGGCTGCCCGTCGGCGAGAGCGTCGCGGATCGCGTCAAAGCGCGCGGCGGGGGCGGCATGGGTGGCGAGGCCGAACGCAAGGACGTCGCCCTGGCCGATCCGCTCGCCGGTGAGCGCCAGATAGGTGCCGACGAAGCCCGGCAGCCGCGGCAGGGCGTAGGTCGCGCCGACATCGGGGAAGAAGCCGATGCCGGTCTCCGGCATCGCGAAGGCCGTGCGCTCCGCCGCGACCCGGTGCGAGCCGTGCAGCGACACGCCGACGCCGCCGCCCATGACGATGCCGTCGATCAGCGCGATGTAGGGCTTCGTGTAGCGCTGGATCAGTGCGTTGAGTTCGTATTCCTCGCGGAAGAAGGTCTGGGCCTCCGCGTACTTCCCGGCGCTCCCCTCCTCATGGATGCGGCGGATGTCGCCGCCGGCGCAGAAGGCGCGCTCACCGGCGCCCTGCACCACCACCCGGGTCACCGCCGGGTCCGCCGCCCAGGCCTCGAGGGCGCCGCGCATGGCGCGCACCATCTCGAGGGTGAGGGCGTTGAGGGCCTTGGGCCGGTTCAGGGTGATGAACCCGGCAGCAGCCCGCCGCTCGCACAGAACCGCGCTCTCCGCCGTCACGCCCGCGTCGCTCATGATGCACCCTCCCGGTTAAGGGCGGTTAACCGGGCGCAACCCACCGCGTCAACGGCACGGGGCGACTCAGGGCGGCGCAGCCCTGCCGCCCCGACCCTGCGAGCCGCGCCCCTGCCATGCGCCCGATTCTCTCCTTCGCGCCTCCGCCCGGGTTCTGGCGCCGCCCGGACTGTGCTACCTCCGGATTGGACGAATTCGATGTGGAACCAGGCCCGGCGCGGAGCGGGCCGCGAGGAGGCTCGACCCCGGATGTCGCAGATCCAGCCGATGCCCCGGCCGCTCGCCCGGGAAGCCGCCCGGACCGAGCCGGCCTCCCTCGGGCTCACCCAGCGACCGCGGCGCAACCGCAAGGCCGAATGGTCGCGCCGCCTGGTGCGCGAGACCACGCTGACCGTCGACGACCTGATCTGGCCGGTCTTCCTGATCGAGGGCGAGAACCGGCGCGAGCCGGTCGCCTCGATGCCGGGCGTCGAGCGCCTCTCGGTTGACGAGGCGGTGCGGGCAGCCGAGCGGGCGGCGTCCTTGCGCATCCCCGCGATCTCGTTCTTCCCGTTCGTCGAGCCTTCCTTACGGGACGCGACCGGCTCCGAGGCGCTCAACCGCAACAACCTGGTCTGCCGCGCCGTGCGGGCGGTGAAGACGGCGGTGCCGGAGATCGGCATCATCACCGACGTCGCCCTCGACCCCTATACCAGCCACGGCCATGACGGCCTCCTGGAGGACGGGGTCATCGTCAATGACGAGACGGTGGCGCTCCTCGTCGAGCAGAGCCTGATCCAGGCCGAGGCCGGCACCGACGTCATCGCCCCCTCGGACATGATGGATGGGCGGGTCGGGGCGATCCGGGCCGGGCTCGACCGGGCCGGGCACCGCGACGTGCAGATCATGACCTACGCGGCGAAGTATGCGAGCGCCTTCTACGGCCCGTTCCGCGACGCGATCGGCACCAATGCCACGCTGGTCGGCGACAAGCGCACCTACCAGATGGATGCCGGCAACACCGACGAGGCCCTGCGCGAGGTTGCCCTCGACCTCGACGAGGGCGCCGATTCGGTGATGGTCAAGCCCGGGATGCCCTATCTCGACGTGATCCGCCGGGTGAAGGAGACCTTCTCGGTCCCGACCTTCGCCTACCAGGTCTCGGGCGAGTACGCGATGATCGCGGCCGCCGCCCAGAACGGCTGGCTCGACGGCGAGCGCGCCATGATGGAGAGCCTGGCGGCCTTCAAGCGGGCCGGCGCTGACGGCGTCTTCACCTATTTCGCCCCTCGGGTCGCCGAGCGGCTGCGCCAAGGGTGAATCCGGGACGACGGGTGAACCTGAGACGATGGGCGAGGCGCGCGGGTCTCGCCGCCCTCCTCGGCCTCGGCGCCTGCGCCGGTACGCCCGATGCCGAGCAGGCCCGGATCTGCCGGCGGGCCCTGCCGACCCTGGTCCCGGCGGGGTCCCGCGTCGCGGTCCTGCGCGAGGCCGCCGGACCGCAGGAGCGCAGCATCCGCATCGACTTCTCGCAGGAGCGCGACGGCCGCAGCGCACTGCCGCGCTACGCGATCTGCCAGTTCTCCGGGATGAGCCGGACCGACCTCTCGGGGCTGACGAGCGACCGCGGCCCGGTCGGCGGCGCGGCGCTCTACCTGCTCAAGCACTACTACCTCGACACGCCGGATGCGGCGCTCGCCGAGCCGGGGGCGGGCTGATCCAATCGGGACCGCATTCCGGCATCCCCGACGGCACGCCCCTTGACCGTCCGGCACCGAGTCGGAACTTCTCTGCCGACTCGGACGGAGATCGTCTTACCGTGCGCTACGCCTGGCTGCTGCTGTTCACCCTCGTCGCGGCCCGGGTGCAGGCGGCGCCCGCTGCCGAGTGGGCCCGCGCGCAGGCCCCCGCCTCGGAATGGTCGGCGGCCAAGCTCGCCGAGGCGACCGATTACGCCGCGGCCCACAACGTCACGGCGCTGATGGTCGTCCGGCACGGCGACGTCGTCATGGCATGGGGGGACACGACGAAACCCACCGAGCTCGCCTCGATCCGCAAGAGCCTGCTCAGCGCGCTCGTCGGGCTCGCCGTGCACCGGCATCAGATCGACCTCGACGCGACCCTCGACCGGCTCGGCATCGACGACACCGCCCCCGCCCTCTCCGCCGAGGAGAAACGGGCGACGGTGCGGATGCTGCTGGAGGCCCGCTCGGGCATCTATCACCCGGCCCTGTACGAAACGGAGGGCATGGCGGCCCGCCGCCCGGCCCGATTCAGCCACGCGCCGGCAACGTTCTGGTACTACAACAACTGGGATTTCAACGCCCTCGGCACGATCTACGAGCGCGCCGTCGGCACCTCGATCCACCAGGCCTTCGCGCGGGAGATCGCCCGCAAGATCGGGATGCAGGATTACGATCCGGCCGCGCAGCGTTACGTGCGGGGCGCCGCCTCCCTTCACCCCGCCTATCCGTTCCGGATGAGCGCGCGGGACCTCGCCCGCTTCGCCATGCTGTTCCTCGACGGCGGACGCTGGAACGGCACGCCGGTGATTCCGGCGGAGTGGGTGCGGGAAAGCACCCGTCCCCATTCCGACGCCGACCGGACTTTCGGCTACGGCTACCTCTGGTGGACGGCCGACGCGCCGACGCCGAGGGAGAACCTGCTGCGCCTGCCCGCCGGATCGTATTTCGCCTGGGGTGCGGGTGGGCAATACGCCATCGTGATCCCGGCGGAAGACCTCGTCATCGTCGAGCGGACCGACCGCGACCGCCACCTCGCGCATCCGAAGCCGCCGGAGGTCGCCCATCTCGTGGAGCTGATCCGGGCCGCACGCAGGCCGTGAGCCGAGTCTCGCCCGCCAAGTCTCACCTGCCAAGTCTCACCCGCCAAGTCTCGCCTGTGGCGGGCGGCGGCCTGTCGTGTCCCCCTTCGCGTCGTCCTCGTCGCCCGCATTTTTCGCACCGAGGTACAGGCGGCGTGACGCAGCGGCCGTTCTCGGCCGGCGGAAGGGCGGATAGACTGGCAGCCAGCCGGAGGCCCCCGCTTGAGCCAGCCCTACGCCATCACCCCGGACGACGTCGTCCGGGCCGCCCACACCATCCGCGGCCACGTGCTGCGCACGCCGCTCGTGCCGGCGCCGCGCCTGTCGGAGCTGACCGGGGCGCGGGTCCTCGTCAAGCACGAGAACATGCAGGCGACCGGCGCTTTCAAGGAGCGCGGCGCCGTCAACCGCCTCAGCGCCCTGACGGCACCCGAGCGCCGTCGCGGCGTGGTGGCGATGTCGGCCGGCAACCACGCCCAGGCCGTGGCCTATCACGCGCAGCGCCTCGGCATCCCGGCCACCATCGTGATGCCGGCCACGACCCCGCTGGTGAAGGTCGAGAACACCCGCGCCCACGGCGCCACCGTGGTGCTGGAGGGCGAGACGCTGGTGGAATCGGCAGCCGCCGTGGACCGCCTGGTCGAGACGCACGGCTTCGTGCTGGTCCATCCCTACGACGATCCCCTGGTGATGGCCGGCCAGGGCACGATCGCCCTCGAGATGCTGGAGGACGCCCCCGACCTCGATGGCCTGGTGGTGCCGATCGGCGGCGGCGGCCTGATGAGCGGCATCGCGATCGGTGCGAGCCTGCGGCCGCGGGTGGCGCTCTACGGCGTCGAGGCCGCGCTCTACCCCTCCTTCCTCAACGCCATCGACGGGCAGGAAAGGCCGATCGGCGGACCGACCCTGGCCGAGGGCATCGCCGTCAAGACCGTCGGCCGCCTCACCCTGCCGATCATCCGCGACCTCGTGCGCGAGATCGTCCTCGTCGACGAGCCGCAGATCGAGCGGGCAGTGCACGATTACGCCACGCTCCAGCGCAGCCTCGCCGAGGGCGCGGGCGCGGCGGGCCTCGCGGCCCTGCTGGCCCGGCCCGACCTGTTCGCCGGCCGCACCGTGGGCCTCGTTCTGTGCGGCGGCAACATCGACGCGCGGCTCCTCGCCTCCGTCATGGTGCGCGAGCTGGAGCGCGAGGACCGCATCATCTCGTTCCGGATGACCGCGAGCGACCGGCCCGGCGTGCTCGGCCGGGTGGCGGCGCGCCTCGGCGATCTCGGCGCCAATATCCTGGAGGTCTCGCATGGCCGCCTCCACCTCGACGTGCCGGCGAAGAGCGTCTCGATCGACGTGACGATCGAGACGCGCGGGCCGGGCCACACCGCCGAGATCCTCGACACGCTCAGCCGCGAGGGGCTGGAGCCGCGGCGGATCGGACCGCACGGGAATGCGGCGTCGGGGGGCTGACCGGCCGAGGGGCAGCGCTCACCCACCTCCCATCGTCGGCCCTCCGCCTGCCCGACGACAACCGTCTGATCGGGGGCGTCTCCCTTGAGCCAGCCCCCCGTCACGCCCACTTTACGTTGCGGGCGACGAGGCGGAGATGCGCGATGGCGAATTCCTGGCAGAACGGACCCTATCAGGGCGGCCCCTACCAACCGGGCTACGGCGGTCCGCTACCGCCGTCCGGCTCCGGCTGGGCCGGACCGCCGGTGCTGGTGGCGCATGGTTCGCTGTCGCGGCGCTTCATCGCCTACCTGCTCGACATCGTGTTCATCTTCGGCTTCAGCTGCCTCTTGTGGCTGGCGATCTCGTTCCTCGGGGTCATCACCTTCGGGGTCGCCTGGGCGCTCTATGCGATCCTGCCGGCGAGCGGCGTCCTCTACAGCGCGATCACGGTCGGCGGCCCGCGCCAGAGCACCCTCGGCATGCGGATGATGGGCCTGCGGGCGGTGCGGGCGACGACGGGCGGGCCGGTCGACTGGATCACCGCGGGCGTGCACGCGCTCCTGTTCTACGTCGCGCTGTCGACCTTCCTGCTCTGGCTCCTCGATATCGGCATCGGCGTGCTGCGGGCCGACCGGCGCATGGGCCACGACCTCATCCTCGATCTCGCGGTCGTCCGCGAGGCGTGAGCGCACCTCGGACACACGCCGTCGGCGTGCGCCCATAGGAGCACAGCCTGAGGCTGCAACCTTCGGCCTCGGTCGCGCTTAACTCTCAGGATTTCGCACCTACGCGGTCCGTACCTGTTGAGGCGGGCCGCGCCGGTGCTATCCTGGCCTTCCCGGCACACGCGCCGGCCCCCTGCCTGCGAGACCAACGAAGCGTGACCAGCCATCCGCGGGACGCACCGCAGTTCTACCTCACGGCGCCCTCGCCGTGCCCCTACCTGCCCGGGCAGCAGGAGCGGAAGGTCTTCACGCATCTCGTCGGCCGGCGCGCCCGCGACCTCAACGAGATCCTGACCCAGGGGGGCTTCCGCCGCTCGCAGACCATCGCCTACCGGCCGGCCTGCGAGACCTGCCGCGCCTGCATCTCGGTGCGGGTGGTGGTGGACGATTTTTCGCCGAGCGACAGCCAGCGCCGGGCGCTGAAGCGCAACCGCGACCTCGTCGGCCAGGCCCAGGCCAACCGCCCGGCCTCGGAGCAATACGCGCTCTTTCGCCGCTACCTCGATGCGCGCCACGGCGACGGCGGCATGGTCGACATGACGGTGCTCGACTACGCCATGATGGTCGAGGACAGCCACGTCGAGACCCACCTGGTGGTCTACCGCAAGCGTGGGCCCGACACCGCGATCAACGGCCGCGGCACCGGCGCGCCGATCGCCGTCTGCCTCACCGACGTGCTCTCCGACGGGCTGTCGATGGTCTACTCGTTCTACGATCCCGTGGAGGCCGAGCGCTCGCTCGGCACCTTCATGATCCTCGACCACATCGAGCGCGCCCGCAGCCTCGGCCTGCCCTACCTCTACCTGGGCTACTGGGTCGAGGGCTCGCGCAAGATGCAGTACAAGGCGAAGTTCACCCCCCAGGAACGGCTGATGCCCAACGGCTGGGCCCGGGTGGAGGAAGGCTGACGCAGGGACGGCCCGCCTTCAGCGCGACTGTCGCGACCGGGCAACAGGCCGGCCGCCTCATCTTTTCGGCATCGTAACCCGGCCACCGGAAGCTTGACCGGATCGGTCCCGGCCTGCCCCATGATGGCCCAAAAGCGGCGCGGCGACGCTGCGGGGCCTCGGGGGACAACACCATGGACACGGGTTTCGGACGCCTGCGGCGGGCGGGCATGGGCGCGGTGCTCCTCGCCGGCTCGGCTCTGGCGGGGATGCAGGGCGCCGCCGCGCAGGGGGTGAGCAGCCTCACGGTCTTCGGCGACAGCTACGCCGATACCGGCAACGTCGTGCGCCTCACCGGCCGTCCCCTCCCCGCCCCTTACGTGAACGGGCGCTACTCCAACGGCGCCAACTTCGTCGACGGGCTGCAGGCGATCTACGGCCTGCCCGAGTCCGCCGTGACCAATTACGCCGTCGGCGGTGCCCAGACCGGTACCGGCAACGTCGGCTCGGCCCTGCTGCCGGGCCTGACCCAGGAGGTGGCGGCCTTCCTGGCGAGCGGGCAGCGCCTCGGCCCCGGCAACCTCGTCGCCATCAATATCGGCGGCAATGACGGCATCGCGGCGACCCTCGCCGGCCTCACCCCGGCCCAGGCACCGCTCCTCGGCCGGGTCTCGGCGGCGAATGCCGTCGGCAGCGTCGGCCAGCTCGTCGGCGCCGGCGCCAGCACGATCGTGTTCAACGGCTTCACCACCCTGAACGGCCTGCCGCGGGTGGCGGCCTCCGGCAATGCCGCCTCGGGCGACCTCTTCGCCCGGTCCTATTTCGACGGGCTGCAGGCCGGCCTCGCACCCTATTCGGCCACCGGAACCCGGATCTTTCTTCTCGACAACGGCCAGATCTTCCAGCGCATCATCGCCGATCCGGGCCGCTACGGCTTCACGAACGCCACGGCGCCGTGCGCGCTCGTCGCCGCCTGCCTCTCGGCCCCGAAGGCGGTGCAGAACACCTTCCTGTCCCTCGACGGCGTGCACCTGACCGAGGGCGGCTACCTCGTCCTGTCGCGCTACATGGCGAATGCCGTGGCGGCGCCGAACGGCATCGCCGCCCAGGCCGAACTCGGCCAGATCGGCACGACGAGCTTCGCCGCGAGCCTGCTCCAGCGCCTCGACGCCTACCGGCTCTTCGCGCCGGGCCCCGGCGAGGCGACGGGGACGCTTGCATCCACCGGTGTCGCGCCGCTGGGCGCGCCGGCGAGCCCGCTCATCGTGTGGGGGCAGGGGGGTTACGCCGGCGGCAGCCGGGCGACAAGAGGTTTTGCCACCGGCTACGACTACGACAGCCCGAGCGGCACGATCGGCCTCGAGGCGACGCCGCTGCCCGGCGTGCGCTTCGGCTTCGCCTTCAACTATGCCAACCCGCACGCCAACCTCCGGGGCGGCGCCGGCTCGATCGACATCGACAGCTACGGCTTCGCCGCCTACGGCTCGTTCACCGGGACCAACGTCTTCGCCGACGCGGTCCTGGCCTATGGCCGCCACGACTACGCCGTGACCCGTCCGGGCGTGATCGACCCGCTGAATGGCGCCACCGGCGGCGACAGCGTCGCGGTGGCGGCCAAGGCCGGCTACCTGTTCGATACGTTCGGGCCGGTCCGCCTCGGGCCGATCGTCGGCCTCACCTACGCCACCACCCGGGTCGGCGCCTATACCGAGCGGGGCGACCCGGTGCTGACGCAAGCCGTCGGCGCCACCGGCCTCGACTCGCTGGTCGGCCGCGCCGGCGTCCAGCTGCGCGCCGCGCCTGTCAGCCTCGTCGGCCTGCCGGTGCGGGCCTTCGTCAACGTCACGGCCGAGCACGAATTCCTGGAGGGCGGCCGCACGCTGGTGACCTCGCTCACCTCGACCCCGCTCCTGCCGATCCTGACCCCCCTGGGTCGCGGGGCACGCGGCACCTACGGCCTCGTCGAGGCGGGACTTGCCGCCGACGTGACCCCGGGCGTGAGCCTGACGCTCACCGGCGGCACCACCTTCGCCCGGACGGGCGGGGACGGGTATGCGGTGAATGGCGGGCTGACGATGCGGTTCTGACCGTATCACGTCCCTGCCGCCCCTCGGGGCGGCCGTGGCGGACGGTGCCTCGGCAACCTTGCGGACGAGAGCGGCAGGTATGCCCCCGGAACGCGCCGGATGGTGCGAGGGACCGGCCTTCGCACGATGCCGGCCCGAGTCGCCGCCTCCCCTTCCTTGCCTTCTCGCCCCGCATCCCATAGCCGTCGCGGCAACCCACCCCGCCCGTGAGCAGGAGCCCCGACGATGATCCCCCGCTACAGCCGGCCCGAGATGACGGCGATCTGGTCGCCGGAGACGCGTTTCCGGATCTGGTTCGAGATCGAGGCCCATGCCACCTCGGCGCTGGCCGAACTCGGCGTCGTGCCGAAGGAAGCCGCCGAAAAGGTGTGGGAGAAGGGCCGCGACGCGGTGTTCGACGTCGCGCGGATCGACGAGATCGAGCGCGTCACCAAGCACGACGTGATCGCGTTCCTGACCCATCTCGCCGAGATCGTCGGACCCGAGGCGCGCTTCGTCCACCAGGGCATGACCTCGTCGGACGTGCTCGCCACCTGCCTCAACGTGCAGCTCGTCCGTGCCGCCGACCTGCTCATCGCCGATATCGACGGGCTGCTCGCCGCGCTGAAGCGCCGGGCCTTCGAGCACAAGCTCACCCCGACCATCGGCCGCTCGCACGGCATCCATGCCGAGCCGGTCACCTTCGGGCTCAAGCTCGCCCAGGCCTATGCCGAGTTCACGCGTGCCCGGGCCCGCCTGGTGGCGGCACGGGAAGAGGTCGCGACCTGCGCCATCTCGGGCGCCGTCGGCACCTTCGCCAACATCGACCCGCGGGTGGAAGAATACGTCGCCGAGAAGATGGGCCTGACCCCGGAGCCGGTCTCGACCCAGGTCATCCCGCGCGACCGCCACGCGATGTTCTTCGCGGTGCTCGGCGTCGTCGCCTCGTCGATCGAGCGGCTGGCGATCGAGGTGCGCCACCTGCAGCGCACCGAGGTGCTGGAAGCGGAAGAGTACTTCTCCGAGGGCCAGAAGGGCTCCTCGGCGATGCCGCACAAGCGCAACCCGGTCCTGACCGAGAACCTGACCGGCCTGGCCCGCATGGTCCGGTCCTACGCCCTGCCGGCGATGGAGAACGTGGCGCTCTGGCACGAGCGCGACATCTCGCATTCCTCGGTCGAGCGGATGATCGGCCCGGATGCGACCGTCACCCTCGATTTCGCGCTGGCCCGCCTCACCGGCGTGGTCGACAAGCTGCTGGTCTACCCTGAGCAGATGCAGCGCAACCTCGACCGGCTCGGCGGCCTCGTCCACTCGCAGCGGGTGCTGCTGGCGCTGACGCAAGCCGGCGTGTCGCGCGAGGACGCCTACCGGCTGGTGCAGCGCAACGCGATGCCGGTCTGGCGCGGCGAGGGCGACTTCCTCACCCTTCTGCAGGCCGATCGTGACGTGACCGCGGCGCTCAAGCCCGAGGCGATCGCCGAGTGCTTCGACCTCGGCTACCACCTCAAGCACGTCGACACGATCTTCCGGCGCGTCTTCGGCGCCACGGAGTAAGGAGAAGGGTCGGGCGCGGCCCAGCGCCCGCCGCCCGGGCGGATCTGCGAAAGATGCAGAGCCCACAGTGACTTGTGCCGATCCGACGATCTTGACGCCACGACGCCGCAGCGCGACCTCTCACAGTGGGGGAGCATCTTCGTGTCTCACGAGGTGGCGGCGTGGTCCTCGATCATCTGCTGGAGACGGCTTTTCGCGTCAGCGGCCTGAGCGGCACCCTGACGGTGACGACGGCGGGCGGCCGCCACTTTCGGGCCGGCGACGGCGACGGTCCGGAAGCAGCGATCCGGTTCGCCGACGCGGCGGCCGAGCGCGAGCTGCTCCTCGATCCGGAGCTGAAATTCGGCGAGCTCTTCACCGACGGCCGCCTGATCCTCGAAGCCGGGAGCGTGCCGGAGCTGCTGGCGGTGCTGCTCGGGCGCAATCACGGCGAGCCGTCCTTGCGGCAGGTGCGGGCGCTCACCACCCTGCGCCGCCTCGGCCGCCGGATCGCCGGCCGCAACACGCTGCTGCGCTCCCGCCGCAATGTCGAGCGCCACTACGACCTCGACGACCGGCTCTACGCCCTCTTCCTCGACGCCGATCGGCTCTATTCCTGCGCCTATTACGCGACGCCCGGAATGAGCCTGGAGGCGGCGCAGACCGCGAAGATGCGCCACATCGCGGCCAAGCTCCTTGCCGGTCCGGGGCAGCGGGTGCTCGATATCGGCTGCGGCTGGGGGGCGCTCGGCCTCTACCTCGCGGGGGTGGCGGGGTGCGCGTCGGTCCGCGGCATCACGCTGTCGGCCGAGCAGCAAAGGGTGGCTCAAGGACGGGCGGCGGAGCGCGGCCTGTCGGGCCGCGTGCGCTTCGCGCTCGAGGATTACCGCAACCTCCACGGCACGTTCGACCGCATCGTCTCGGTCGGCATGTTCGAGCATGTCGGCCCAGCGCATTACGACGCCTTCTTCCGCGCTGCCCGCGACCGCCTCGCCGAGGACGGGGTGATGCTCCTGCACACGATCGGCCGCACCGGCGTGCCCTGGCCGACCAATCCGTGGATCACCCGCTATATCTTCCCCGGCGGCCACCTGCCGACCCTGTCCGAGATGATGCCGGCGATCGAGCGTGCCGGGCTGATGCTCACCGACGTCGAGGTGCTGCGGCTGCACTACGCCGAGACCCTGAGCGCCTGGCGCACCCGCTTCCTCGCCCACCGCGACGAGGCCGCCGCCCTCTACGACGAGCGCTTCTGCCGGATGTGGGAATGGTACCTCGCCAGCGCCGAGGCCGCCTTCCGGTACGAGGACGCGGTGGTGTTCCAGCTCCAGCTCACCCGCCGCAACGACGTGGTGCCGCTGACGCGGGACTATATCGCGGACGCCGAAGCGCGGCTGCGGCGGGCGGAGGAGGAGGGGCGGGGGGTGGAGCCCGTGCGGGCGATCGGGTGAGCCATGATGACGACCGAATCATTCGCAGACGTCTTCGACGCCCTGGCCGACGATCCGGTGACGGCCGCGAACATGACCGCGCGGGCCGACCTGCTGCTCCAGATCCGCGACCGGATCCGGAGCTGGGACCTCCCCGGGACCAGGCGGCGGCCCGCTTGGGCCCGGACCCGCCCGCGGCTCAACGATTGATGCGCGGCGAGCTCGCCCCTTCTTGCTCGACGCGCTAGTCAATATCGCGGCGGCCGCAGGGTTCGTCCTGAGTATCATTCCGCCGGCCGCAAACGGCCGGTGCCGAAGCGGTCGCCGCTGCGGCGGCGAAAATGATGCAAGAACAGGAAGCTAAGCAGAATTGCCCTGTGCAGCCCTGCTTAGCATCCACCTGGAGGACGCCGCCTGACGTGCCGCTAGATCCGCGCCCGCGGATCGTGCCGCGCCAGCCGCTCCAGCAGGAAGTCCACCTCGGCCTTCGCCGTCGCCGACAATCCGGCCCCCGGCTTGCGCTGGGCGTCCGAGGCCAGGATGCCGCGGCGCATCAGCACGTATTTGCGCACCGCGAGCCCCAAGCCCGGCTGCTGCTCGTAGCGCAGGAGCGGCAGGTGGGCGTCGAAGATGTCGTGGGCGCGCGCGCGCTCGCCGGAAGCGGAGAGCCGCACCACGTCGACCAGCATCTCCGGGAAGGCGTAGCCGGTATTGGCGCCGTCCGCCCCGCGTTCGCACTCGAAGTCGAGGAACAGGCCGCCATTGCCGCACAGGATCGAGATCGGGCGCAGCGAGCCGTCGCGCTGGAAGGCGCGCAAGCTCGAGATCTTCTCCAGCCCCGGCCAGTCCTCATGCTTGAGCATGACGCAGTTCGGGTTGTCGGTGACGATGCGGCGGATCACGCCGGGCGTCATCACCACGCTCAGGGTCAGCGGGTAGTCCTGGATCACGAACGGCACGTCGGGCCCGATCACCTCGGCGGCCTGGGCGTAGTAGCCGACGATCTGGTCGTCCGTGCGCAGGGACGGCGGCGGGGCGATCATCACGGCGGCGGCGCCCGCATCCATCACGGCGCGGGTGAGCGAGCCCATCGCGGCGAAGCCGGGGGCCGAGACGCCGATGACGACGGGCAGCGTGGTGCGCCGGATCACCCGCGCGGCCAGGGCCACCGCCTCGGCGCCGTCGAGCTTGGGCGCCTCGCCCATGATGCCGAGCACGGTGAGGCCGGTCGCGCCGATCTCGCCGTAGAAATCGGTCATCCGGTCGACCGAGGTCTCGTCGATGCGGCCGTCCGGGTGGAACGGGGTCGGGGCGATGGGGAAGACGCCCTTCGCGTCGGGGGTGAGCCGCATGTCGTTTCCTCTCGTGTTCGCCGGACGATAGGTCGGCGGCGACGTCCCGCGCAACCGCCGCGGGCGCCGGCCGCCTGCATGTGCCCTGCATCTGTCATGCAAGGCGGGGCGGTCGGAATCGCGCTTGCGGCCGGGCTCCGCCTGGTGCTTCAAGGACCTCTTGTTCGAGCACGGCCGCGCCGCCGGCCCCGCGAGAGGAAGACCCGCATGTCCCGCATCGTCTACGTCAACGGCCGCTTCGTGCCCTTCGAGGAGGCGACGATCCCGATCATGGACCGCGGGTTCCTGTTCGCCGACGGCATCTACGAGGTGAGCGCGGTGCTGAACGGCCGCCTCGTCGACAACGAGGCCCACCTGGCCCGGCTCGACCGCTCGCTGGCTGAGATCGGAATCCGCAACCCGCACACCATCGCCGAGTGGACGAGGCTCGAAGAGGAACTCGTCACCCGCAACAGCCTCAAGGAAGGCCTCGTCTACATGGAGGTGACCCGCGGGGTGGCCGAACGCGACTTCGCCTTCCCGCCCGAGGGCACGCCGCCGACCGTGGTGATGTTCACGCAAGCCAAGAACGTCTCGGCGAATCCGCTGGCCGAGCGCGGCGCCAAGGTCATCACCGTCGAGGACCTGCGCTGGAAGCGCCGGGACATCAAGTCGGTGGCCCTGCTCGCCCAGGTCCTGGCCAAGCAGCAGGCCGCCGCCGCCGGCGTCGCGGAGGCCTGGATGCACGAGGACGGCTTCGTGACCGAGGGCGGCTCCTCGACCGCCTTCATCATCACGGAAGACGGGCGCATCGTCACCCGCCCGCTCTCGACGGCTTTGCTTCCCGGCATCACCCGCCGGGCGGTGATGCGGCTCGCCGAGGAGAACGGTCTGACCGTGGAAGAGCGCGCCTTCACGGTCGAGGAAGCGACGCAGGCCGCCGAGGCGTTCTTCACCTCGGCCTCCGCCTTCGTGATGCCGGTGACCGAGATCGACGGGACCCGCGTCGGCGGCGGCCAGCCCGGACCGCTGACCCGGCGCCTGCGCGGCCTCTACCTCGAGATGGCGGCGAACGGCTAAAGCCAAGCGGGGCCGGAACTGTCGGGTGCCGGCCCTGTTTCCCTCAGGAGACCCCATTCCTGGGAGAAACCCGATGTCCAAGCTGATGCGCGGCGGGTTCGCCGTGCTGGCGATCGTCGCCGGCGCCACCGCCGCCCTCGCCCAGTCGCCCGACGTGCCCCTGAGGGGGCGTGACCGCGACCCGAACCTGCCGCCCCTGAACCAGACCATCCCCGAGAAGGTCCGGCCCGGCGACGCGACCTCGAACGCCGACACGACCGACACCACCGGGTCGACCCTGAGCGACAAGCTCCGTCAATCGGACGGCGTGATCAAGCCGCCGGCCACCGGCACCCCGGACATGGCGGTGAAGCCGCCGGAGCCGACCCCGAACTCGACCCCGGTGATCAAGCCGGGCGAGCTGCCGGGCCAGGGCCCGAACACCCAGGCCAAGTAGAGCCTGAAACCTCCGCGCATGGCGCATCTCTCAGGCTCAGCTTGATTTCCCGGCCGGGATCGCCGAAGAGCGCACACGCGTGACACCATCCGCAGCCGATCAGCCCCGCGCCTTGCTGCGCCGGGGCTTTTCGCGCGGCGGGCAGGGACGGGTATTGTGATATGGCGAACGTCGTCGTCGTGGGCGCCCAGTGGGGCGACGAGGGCAAGGGCAAGATCGTCGACTGGCTCTCCGAGCAGGCCGACGTCGTGGTCCGCTTCCAGGGCGGGCACAATGCCGGCCACACCCTCGTGATCGACGGCGTGACCTACAAGCTGTCGCTGCTGCCCTCGGGCGTGGTGCGCGGCGGCACGCTCTCGGTCATCGGCAACGGCGTCGTGGTCGATCCCTGGCACCTCGTCGAGGAGATCGCCCGGATCGGCCAGCAGGGCGTGGCGATCACGCCCGAGAACCTGCGCATCGCCGACAACGCGACGCTGATCCTGCCGCTGCACCGCGAGCTCGACCATTTCCGCGAGACCTCGAACGCGGTGCTCAAGATCGGCACCACCAAGCGCGGTATCGGCCCGGCCTACGAGGACAAGGTCGGCCGCCGGGCGATCCGCGTCGTCGATCTCGCCGATGCCGAGATGCTCGACGCCAAGATCTCGCGGCTGCTCGCCCACCACAACGCCCTGCGCCGGGGCCTCGGCATCGACGAGATCGACGGCGCGGCCTTGAAGGCCGAGCTTCTGGCCATCGCGCCGAAGATCCTGCCCTTCGCCGACACGGTGTGGTCGCTGCTCGACGACGCGCGGCGCTCGGGCAAGCGCATCCTGTTCGAGGGCGCGCAGGGCGCCCTCCTCGACGTCGACCACGGCACCTATCCGTACGTGACCTCGTCGAACATCGTGGCGGCGCAGGCGGCCACGGGATCGGGCCTCGGCCCGGGGGCGATCGGCTACGTGCTCGGCATCGTCAAGGCCTACACCACCCGCGTCGGCGAGGGGCCGTTCCCGACCGAGCTCACCGACGCGATCGGCGAGCGCATCGGCGAGCGCGGGCGCGAGTTCGGCGTCGTCACCGGGCGCAAGCGCCGCTGCGGCTGGTTCGACGCCGCCCTGGTGCGCCAGACCGTGCGGACCTCGGGTATCGACGGCATCGCGCTGACCAAGCTCGACATCCTCGACGGCTTCGACACGATCCAGATCTGCACCGGCTACCGCCTCGACGGCCGCGAGATCGACCACCTGCCGGCGAGCCAGGCCGACCAGGCCCGGGTCGAGCCGATCTACGAGGCCTTCGAGGGCTGGAGCGAGACCACCGCGGGCGGCCGCTCCTGGGCCGACCTGCCGGCCCAGGCGATCAAGTACGTGCGCCGGATCGAGGAACTGATCGGCGCGCCGGTCGCCCTGCTCTCGACCTCGCCGGAGCGGGACGACACCATCCTGGTCCACAACCCCTTCGAGGATTGAGGGGAATTTGGAGGATTGAGGGGAATCCTGCGCGCATCCGGCGGGCGAAGCTTGACGCCCGCCACCCCGCACGACAAGGCATGCGGCGACCATGGCCGATTACTATCCCCTGCTCGCCCGTGCCCTCGAGGCCCTGCCCGACCGCTCGCCAGACCTGCGGCACACGGTCTATGAGCGCGCCCGCGCGGCGCTGATCGGCCAGCTCCGCTCCCTCGACCCGCCCCTGTCGGAAACCGACATCGAGGCCGAGCGCGTCTCCCTCGACCGGGCGATCGCCCGGCTCGAGATCGAGCATGGCGGCGTGCCGGAGCCCACGCCCGCCGCGCCGCCCCCTGCTCCGGAACTGCCGCGGCTCACTCCGCAGGCGACGCAGCCGCCGGAGGTCGTCCAGCCGCCCCAGGCCAGCGAGCCGCCCCGCACCGCGCCCC
>JAEWKL010000335.1 GCA_023386115.1 Pseudomonadota bacterium | reverse complement strand
CGCCGTGACCGTCAGGGTGCCCTTCGGGTTGCTGAGCAGCCCGCAGGTCATCTCATAGGTGCCGGGCTGGAGCGTCGCCGAGAGCGACTGCACGAAGCCCGGGATGATGTTCTCCCGCTCCTCGACGATCATCGTGCCCTGGAGGATCTCCCACTCCAGCACACGGCGGCTCTTGTTGCTGATCTTGAACACCGACTTGCCGGCCGGGACCGTGAGGGCGGCGGGCTCGCAGCCCTTGTCGGTCACCGTGACGGCGACGGGCTCGGTGGCCTGCGCCGGGGCGGGGCCGGCGGAGAGGAGGAGAACGGCGAGGGCGGCCGGCCGGCGGGCGGTCATCGTAGGGATCCTCAGGCGTGGCGGGGCTGCGCGGCGGGCGCCGGCCGGGCGCCGGCCAGGAAGGCCCACAGGGCCGGGATCAGGAAGCCGAGATAGACCAGCACCTCGCCCCAGGCCGGCGCCTCCTGGTAGCCGAAGATGCCGGTGAGCAGGGTGCCCAGCACCGTGTCGGCGGGCAGGAGGTGGCCGAGGTCGAAGGCGGTGGCCTGGAGGTGGTTCCACAGCCCGGCCTCGTGGAAGGCCTTGAGCGCGCTGGCGAGCAGGCCCGCGGTGACGAACAGGATGAACACCCCGGTCCAGCGGAAGAAGCGGCGCAGGTCGAGACGCACGGCGCCCTTGGCGAGCGCGACGCCGATCAGCACCGAGAGCGCGATGCCGAGGACCGCCCCTACCGGCACGCCCCAGCCGACATCCTGCTGCACCGTGGCGAGGAGGAAGAACACCGATTCGAGCCCCTCGCGGCCCACCGCCAGGAACGCCATCACGGCGAGGGCGAACCCGCCCCTCGCCGTGCCCATCCCCGTCCCGGCCCGGCCCAGCGCCTGGTCGACGGCGCCCTGCAGCGCGGCCCGCACCGAGCGGGCGGCCTTGCGCATCCAGAACACCATCGTGCACAACATGCCGGCGGCGAGCAGCGCGATCACGCCCTCGGCCAGCTCCTGCTGCTTCTGCGGGAACTCGGCGCCGATCGCCTGCAACCCGAGGCCCAGGGCGAGGCAGAGCAGGGCGGCCAGCACGACGCCGCCCCACACGGCCGGCATCCAGGCCCGCCGCCCGGTCTGGGCAAGGTAGCCGGCGATGATGCCGACGATCAGGGCTGCCTCGATTCCTTCGCGCAGCATGATCAGGAACGCAATCAGCACGGGCGTCTTTCCGGAAACGATACGAGAGAGGCCGCTGTTTAATCCAAAAGCCCGCGGGCTGATAGCGGCGCGTATTGCTTCTTCTTTATAATAACTTGAAACTGGCCCGGTTCATCGGCCCCCGGCGCAGCCGTGCAGCGAGCCTGCCAGAGAGGGGGCTTCTCAGATTCGCCGCTTTTTCCGCCTACCCCCAAGCCTGCCGGCCGCTGCGGCCGGCCTCGTTAACCGTGCGGATGCCGGCTCGGCACATGATCGGTGAGGCCCGCGAGGCCGCCCGTCGCGTGTCGGCAGGTGGCCGCACCCCTTTCGAGCGTGTCTCTTCCGCCCATGATCCGCCTCGACAACGTCACCAAGATCTACAAGACGGACGGGTACCGCCGCACCATCCTCGACCAGGCGTCGCTGACCCTGAAGCCTGGGGTGAGCTACGGCATCCTCGGCATCAACGGTGCCGGCAAGTCGACGACCCTGCGGCTGCTGGCCGGCTGCGAGTTGCCGACGAAGGGCCGCGTGATCCGCACGACCCGGATCTCCTGGCCGCTCGGCTTTGCGGGCGGCTTCCACCCGCTGATGACGGGACGCGAGAACGTGATCTTCGTAGCCCGCATCCACGGCGAGGATCCGCGCCGGGTGCTGGCCTATGTCGAGGATTTCGCCGAGCTCGGCGACTACATCAACGTGCCGATCCGCAACTACTCCTCGGGCATGGGCGCACGGCTCGCCTTCGGCATGAGCATGGCGATTCCGTTCGACTGCTACATCGTCGACGAGATTACCGGCGTCGGCGACGCGCGCTTCGCCAAGCGCTGCGAGGAGGTGTGGAGCCAGCGGCGGGCGAATGCCGACATCATCATGTGCTCGCACTCGATGGACACGATCCGGGATTATGCCCAGCAGGGGATCGTGCTGGCGAACGGCCGCGCCGTGATCTATCCCGACATCAACGACGCGATCGAAGTCTACCAGCGCCTGAACCAGTGAGCGCGACGGGTCCCGCTATCCCTCGTCGTCCTGCCTCGCCTCCGCTCTCCCCGTCTTCCCGGCCGGCCGGTGCTCTCCCGCGCCCCGGCCCCGCCCCAGCCGGAACCTCCGCCATGACGATCGACGCCCGCAATCCGGAAGGTAAGGCGCTCAGCCCCGCCGACCGCTCCCGGATGATCGGCGAGGCCCTGCGGCAGGCGGCCCGGGTGTCGCGCTTCTCGAACCCGAACAAGTCCACCATCCGGACGATCCGGGCGCAACGGCGCCGGGATATCGTCACCCCGCTCCTGTTCCTGTTCCTGTTCGTGCTCCCGTCCTTAGGCAGCGCCGTGTTCTTCGGCCTCTACCTCTCGGACCGCTACGTGACCGAGGCGCGTTTCGCCCTGCGGCCCGCGATCGGCGGCGCCGAGAAGGCGGCGCCGGATTCGGTCGGCACCACGTCGAGCATCCCGGCCCAGATGATCGCCCAGGACTCGATGATCGTCGGCGAGTACATCAAGAGCCGGACGATGGTCGAGACGCTCGAGCGTACCTTGCCGTTGCGCAAGATGTTCTCCCGCGACGACATCGATCACTACTCGCGCTTCGATCCCGAGAAGCCGATCGAGAAGCTCGTCCGCTACTGGGGCGAGCGGGTGAAGGTCAGCGTCGAATCATCCGGCCTGATCGAGGTCGCGATCAACGCCTTCGATCCGGACGATTCCGTGACGCTGAGCCGGGGCGTGCTGGCCGAGAGCGAGCGGCTGGTGAACCAGCTCACCGAGCGGGCCCGCACCGACGCCCTGGCGGAGAGCGAGCGCGAGATGAAGCGCGCCGAGGAGAAGCTGACCAAGCTCCACCTCGCGGTGCGCGACCTGCGCAACCGCGACGGCGTGCTCGACGCCCAGAAGGCCAACGACACCAACCTCAAGATGGTCGCCGAGATCCGCTCCCAGCGGATCAGCCTCGCCGTCAAGCTCAGCCTGCTCCAGCGCGACCTGCGCGACGACAGCCGCAGCATCCAGGACCTCAAGGCGCAGATCGCCCAGCTCGACGACACCATCGCCCGCATCGAGCGCGAGGCAGCCAACCAGGATCCGGACCAGCGCCGGGTGCTCTCGGCGACCCTGACCAAGTTCGAGGAGCTCGACGCCGAGCGCAAGACCGCCGAGAAGTACTACGCCGCGACGATTGCCGCGCGGGAGCGCTCGCGGATGATCGCCGACCGGCAGATCGAGTTCTTCAGCATGATCGTCGAGCCGGTGCGGGCGGAGTCGCCCCAGCAGCCGCGGCGCACGCTCTTCATTGCGATCTCGATCGCCGTCTCGGCCTCGGCCTTCGGCCTCTCGGTGCTGATCCGCAAGGCCCTGACCTGATCCCCTTCCCCGGCCCGTCCCGGGACGGGTGCGCCGACCTCGCATCCCCGCCGCCCGGGCGGGGCACGGACCGACCATGCTCTCCCCCGCCCCGTCCGGCTGGACGCTCTTTCGCAACCGCGACTTCCGGCTCTTCGGCGGCGCCCGCTTCCTCACCGGCCTCGCCTACCAGATGCAGGCGGTGGCGGTGGGCTGGTTCGTCTACGACCTGACCCGCAGCGCGCTCGCGCTCGGCTTCGTCGGCCTCGCGAGCTTCGCCCCCGCGATGCTCGGCGCCCTGGTCACCGGCCATGTCGCCGACACGTTCGACCGGCGCCGGGTCGCGGCGCTCTCCTACGGGCTCCTGGCGCTCGCCGGCCTCGGCCTGATGGGGCTGGCCGTCTCCCGCTCCACCCCGGTCTGGCCGGTCTACGCCCTGATGGTGCTCGTCGGCACCGCGCGGGCCTTCGCCAATCCGGCGAGCCAGGCGCTCCTGCCGACCCTGGTGCCGCGCGAGCAATTCGGCAGCGCCATCGCGCTCAACTCCTCGCTGTGGCAGAGCGCGTCGGTGACCGGGCCGGCGCTGGGCGGCCTGCTCTACGCGCTCGGGCCGGCGGTGGTGTTCGGCCTCGCCGCCGCCTGCTTCGCCTTCGCGGCCCTCAGCATCATCGGCATCCGGCCGCCACCGGTGGCCGTCGCTCACCGGCCCGCCGTGACCTGGGAGACCCTGCTCGCCGGACTGACCTATATCCGCTCGCAGCCGGTGGTGCTCGGCGCCATCACCCTCGACCTCGTCGCGGTTCTGCTCGGCGGCGCCACCGCGCTCCTGCCGATCTTCGCCCAGGAGGTGCTGTTCGTCGGACCCCTCGGCCTCGGGCTCCTGCGCAGCATGCCGGCCCTCGGCTCGGTCGCGACCGCGATCCTCCTCGCCCACCGCCCGCTGACCCGCGGAGTCGGCCCGCGGCTGCTCCTGGCGGTCGGGGTCTTCGGCCTCGCCACGATCGGCTTCGGCCTCTCGACCTCGCTCCCGCTGTCGATGGCCTGCCTGTTCGTGACGGGGGCGGCCGACATGGTCAGCGTCTACGTGCGCCAGAGCCTGGTCCAGGGCGAGACGCCGGACGCGATGCGCGGCCGGGTCGCGGCGGTCAATACCGTGTTCATCGGTGCCTCGAACGAGCTCGGCGAGTTCGAATCCGGCACCCTCGCCGCCCTGGTCGGGGCGGTGCCGGCGGTGGTGGTCGGTGGCGTCGCGACGGTGGCGGTGGCGGCTTTGTGGGGGCGGTTGTTCCCGGCCCTGCGGCGGCGGGACCACCTCATCGGCTGAGAGCCTGCGCCGGGACCGGTGTCGCACCGGCCGGGCTCGGCTCTTCGCGGGGGCTGCCTTCGACCCCGAGGACCTCCTGGCGACCGGCGACCGGCCGCAGACCTGTCCCCGACGAGATCCCTGCCCGGGGCGTGACACCGTACCGCCTTCGGATGAAGATCCCATTTGCCAGATTATCCCAAAGTAAATCGAGTTCACATAACTTTTCAAAGTCGATGTTTTGCGCTAGTCCTGCCGCATGGCCCGCCGCGTGACGTATCAAATCTTCGACATGCCGGATGGGCGATTTTCCGTCACGGTGACCATCGAGCCGGACAAGACGATGGTCCGTACCGGCTTCGCGACCCAGGCCGAAGCCGATGCCTGGGTCGGGGACTTGCGGGACATCATGGCGGCCCTCGGCGCCCCCGTCGCCCTTGCCTTCCCCGATTATCCGGGATCGCTGCCCCTGAACGAGGTGCTGACCTTCCTCCGGAAGGCACCCACCGCGACGGAGTGATCGTCGTCGGCCCGCATGGACGGCGCCGCGGCTCATCACGCGCAAGCGACGAGCGTGGCCGGTGAGGAGCGTGTCCGCGATCCACCTCGTCGGCCCTTCGCACGATCAAGCTCCGCTCGCCGGGTGCAGCGACAGCACCCGCCCCGCCCGCTCCCGCATCGGCGCCCCGTCCCGCCGGCAATCCGCCACCGCGGCGCGGGCCGCGTCGACTGCCAGGATCAGCGCGCTCATCGTGCGGATGTCGGTGGAATGGGCGCGGGCGTGGCGCACCACGTCGATGACGAGGCCGTCGATCTCGACCGCCAGGGCGTCGAGGGCGGCCGGGTCCTGCGTCGCCCGCGCCTCGATCAGGATCGCGAGCAGCCGGTCGAGGACGGTGTCGATGCGGGCGCGCTGCTCGCGGGCGAGGCGCTGGCCGATCCAGGCCACCACCGAGCCGAGACCGCCGCCGAAGAACGCCACCAGGTAGACCCAATCCTCGTAGCGCTGCAGGAAGGTCTGCTGCTCGCGCTCGTAATAGTCGACCGCGCCGGGATGGATCGGCAGGCGGGCGCTCGTCGCCTCGGCGGCGCTGTCGAAGTCCGGCGCCTTCATCAGGTTGGCGGTCGGCACCATCGCGGCGAGGCGCGAGCGCAGTTCGAACAGGTGCTGGGTCACGCTGGCGGCGGTGTCGCGGCTCAACGAGGCGCGGGCCATCAGCCGGTAGGAGGCGCCGACGGTCTTCACCTCGTCGCCCGGGCGTTTCGGGCGGCCGCCGAAGGTGCCGGCCGCGATGGTCACGGCCTGCAATTCGGGCAGGCGCTGCACGATCGCCTCGCCGTCCGGGATCGCCACGATCGTGGCGCCGTGGTTGGGCGACTCGGCCTCCACCGCCTGCACCACCCGGGCGGCGGATTTCGCCGAGGGCGCGGCGATCACCGCGGCGGCGTCGATCCGGTGCTCGGCGAGCGCCGACGCCACCTCGGACGCCCGCAGGGGCACCAGGGCGACGC
>JAEWKL010000820.1 GCA_023386115.1 Pseudomonadota bacterium | reverse complement strand
GTCATGCGCCAGCGCCTCGCGGCGGCGCCGGGCGATGCGGCGATTCTTCCCGCTCACGCCGCCCTCCCCGGCTGCCGGAGAGCGGTCCCGCTCAGGTCTCGTCGGGGCGATCCGGCGGCGCGTCGGGCGGGACGATCCGCTCGCGGGCCGCCTCCCGCGTCAGCGCCTCGGTGGCGCGCACGATCCGGGCGCGCACCATCAGGAACAGGCCGACCCCCGCCGCGAGGGTCCAGAGCACGATCAGGGCAACCTTCATGCGTCCCTCCTGCACCGGCGCGGGGCCCGACGCGACGGCTCTCCCGCGGGTCGCGCGTCCATTGCGGCGATTCGCCGCCGGAGCGATCAGGGGAGGCCCGGTTCGGATCGTCAGCCGCCGTCCCGGCGTTGCGCCAAGACGCAGGCCCCTTGTTCGCGGCCTCCTTGCTCGCGGCCCCCTCGTCAGCGGCCCCGTCGTCGGGCGGTTCGCGTCGAGCGGCGAGGAAACGGTGGACCATCGGAGAACTCCCGCAACGAGGGGTACGGCGCCAGGCTGCCGCAGGGGTAGGGTGCAGGACAGGGTCGGGACGAACAACGATGCTGGCCCGGTTCTGGCCACGGTCCTTGCGGCAGCGATAGCTACATGATGTAATGATTCTGCTCAATACCTCAAGTGTCGAGGAATTTCGCTGAGGTGATACAGTCGAGAGAGAACCGGGTTCGGGCCGCGCAAGGGGAGCGGCTGCGGCAGGCGCGCATCGCCGCCGGCTACCGCTCGGCGCGGGATGCCGCCCTGCAGAATGCCTGGCCGGAGAGCACCTACCGGGCGCACGAGGCCGGCACCCGGACCATCGGCCAGGACGATGCCGAGCGCTACGCCGCGCGCTTCCGCCGCGACGGCGTCGAGGTCACCGCCAAGGGCCTCTTGTTCGGCGACGACGACGCGCCGGAACCGCCCTCCGAGGGCGGACAGGTCGTGGGAATCAAGGGATTGATCAGCGCTGGCGGCTTGATCGACACCGGGGACGAGCAGCCCGGGCCGGGAGGCGATCTCTTCCGCATCACGGTGCCGTTTTCGGTGCCGTACGGCACGATCGCGTTCCGGGTCGCCGGCCTGTCGATGTATCCGAAATACGAGCCGGACGACGTGGTGCTCTGCGCCGAGGCGGGAGAGAGCCCGGAGCGCCTGCTCGACCTCTACGCCGCCGTGACGACGGCGGAGGGGCACCGCTTCCTGAAGAAGATCCTGCGCGGCTCGCAGCGGGGCTCCTACCACCTGGAGAGCCACAACGCGCCGCTGATGCCCGATCGCCGGCTGGTCTGGGCCTCGGGCATCATCAGCACCGTGCATGCGCAAGCCTGGAGCCGGTTCTGCACCCGCTCGAAGGCCGGGGGATAGACGGATCGCTGCGTTGTGCAGCGATCGTCGTCAATCCGCCTGCGCGACCCGGGCCGTGCGGCGCTGCGCGGTCCAGCGGCCGGAGCAGAGGGCGGAGACATTCCAGGTGCCGGAGCCGGAATTGGCCTGGAGCCGGCCCGAGGCCGCGCCGCTCGTCGCGCCGTGGCGGACGGTGAGGCCGACATGGCCGTCCGGCCCGATGCGTCCGCTCACCGTCGCGCCGCCCTCGCCCGTCGAGGCGACACGGACGTCGCCGTCGGTGATCGCGAGCGAGACGGAGTAGCGGCTGTCGCACATCCCCGATTCGGTGACGAGCTGCACCGACCAGGTGCCGTTATACCCCCGTCCCTCCGCCGCCGCCGGCTGCAGGCTGGCCGGCAGGGCGGCGCACAGGACGAGAGCGGCGACGGACGACTTGAGCATGGAACCCCCGATGATTGGTCGAGCCGGGGCGAAGGAACGAAGCCGGCTCGCTTCTTGACGCGTGGCAGGATGGAGCGCGTGGACCGCGACCGCCCGCGGCGCGAACACGGACGGTCGCGCGCTGGACGAGAAGCGATGTGAATGGGGGATCATTAACACAGGCAGAACGGCAGCAATATGGCGGGGCGGGGCGCGCTTGTTAGAGGATCGACTGGGATATGGCCGCGCTTGATGCCGCAAAGCTGTCCGGCGACTTGGACGGTGTTTGCGTTCAGCTTGGGTTCAGCCCGGAAGGGTCGCGGCCATCCGGCGGCGCAGCGCCTCGTCCGGCAACGGGCCGGTGCCGGCGCGCAGGTTCGCCGCCATGTGGCCGGGATCGGCGGTGCCGGGGATCGCGCAGGTCACCGCCGGGTGGGAGATCACGAATTTCAGCAGGATCTCCGCCCAGGAGGCGCAGCCGAGTTCCGCGGCGTAGTCCGGCAGCGGCGTCCGCGCCAGGCGGCGCAGGAGCCCGCCGCCGCCGAACGGTCGGTTGACCAGCACCGCCACGCCGCGCTCCGCGGCGAGGGGCAGCAGGCGGGCCTCCGCCGCCCGGTCGTCGAGGGCGTAGTTGATCTGGAGGACGTCGAGCCGCTCGGCCCTCAGCACCGCCTCGACGGCGTCGTAGGCGCTCTCGGTGTAGTGCGAGATGCCCAGGTAGCGGATCCGCCCCTCCGCCTTCCAGGTCCGCAGGGTCGGCAGGTGGGTGCGCCAGTCGAGCAGGTTGTGGATCTGCATCAGGTCGAGGCGCTCGGTGCGCAGGAGCCGGAGCGAGCGCTGCATCTGCGCGATGCCCGCCTCGCGGCCGCTGGTCCAGATCTTGGTGGCGAGGAAGGCGCGCTCCCGGACCCCGGCCTCCGCCACGAGGTCGCCCGTGACACCCTCGGCGTGGCCGTACATCGGCGACGAATCGATCACCCGGCCGCCACCGGCCAGCAAGGTCGCCACCACCTCGCGCAAGGGGGCCCGCTCGGCGGGCTTGGCGCCCACGTCGAAGCCGCGCCAGGTGCCGAGCCCGATCACCGGCAGGGTCTCGCCGCTCGCCGGGATCGGCCGCCGGTGCAAGGCCGTCCCTTGCGCGGCGGTCCCGCCGCCGGCCGCCCCCGCCCGCGCCGCGCCGACGGAGCCGTGCCGGGGCGG
>JAEWKL010000729.1 GCA_023386115.1 Pseudomonadota bacterium | reverse complement strand
GGGCCCATCGCGTCGAGGGCGACCACGGCCCGGGCCGGGTCCTCGTAGAGGAGGTAGCCGTCGGCCTCGTATTCCCGGTTGCGCTCCTCCGGGGCGAGGACCGAGAGGGCGTAGAGCCGATCCGGGTGCCGCGCCTTGACGGCGTTGAGCTGGGCGCGGATCGCCGGCGCCATGCTGGGGGCGCCGCCGATCTGGGTGAAGAAGGCCAGGATCGACGAATAGCCGCCATCGGCGATCATCGATTCGGTGAAGCGGCCGATCAGCGACAGGTCGTTGAAGGCCTGGGCGGTGCAATCGACCGGGTTGCGCGGCGCGGCGATCGGCAGGATCGCCTTGAGGCGTCCTTGCGCCTCCTCTGGCATCGGGGGCATCGGCAGGCCGGCCGCCTCGGCGGCGTCCGAGATCAGGACGCCGGCGCCGCCTGAGATGGTGATGACCCCGAGGGTGTTCGGCACCGGGTAGATCCGCCGCGTCGCCGCGTAGGCGATGTCGATCAGTTCTTCCGTCGAGCGGGCCCGGATCGCGCCGTGCTCGGCCAGCACCGCGGAGAACACCGCGTCGTTGCCGGCGATCGAGGCGGTGTGCGACTGCGCCGCCGCGCTGCCGACCGCGCTGCGGCCGACCTTCATCAGGATGACGGGCTTCTGCGCCCGCCGCGCCGCCGCCAGCGCCTCGGCGAAGGCCGGCCCGTCCTGGACGCCCTCGACATAGGCCATGATGACGTCGAGGTCGTCGTCCCGGGTCATCCAGCCGATCGCGTCGGCGACCGAGAGATCGGCCTCGTTGCCGGTGGTGATCAGCATTCCGGTGCCGATGCCCCGGGCGCGGCAGGCGGCGAAGAGGTGGGTGCCGTAGGCGCCCGACTGGCTGGCGATGCCGATCCTTCCTGGCAATGGCAGGCCGCCCTCGAGCGAGGCGGTGAAGATCGGGTAGAAGCCGGCCGCCGCGTTGAACAGGCCGAGGCAGTTGGGACCGAGGAGCCGCATCCCGTGCCGCCGCGCCGCCGCGACCAGGGCTCCTTGCGCCTCCGCTCCCGCCTCGCCGATCTCGGCGTAGCCCGCCGTGAACATCACGGCGAAGCGCGTGCCGCGCGCGCCCAGCTCCTCGACCGCCTGGAGCGCCGCCGCCCCCGGCACCGCGACCACCGCGACGTCCGGCACCTGCGGCAGGGCCGCCACGGACGGGTAGCTGGCGAGCCCCTGCACCTCGGCCCGGTTCGGGTTCACCGGCAGGATCGCGCCCCGGAAGCCGGCCCGCAGCATGTAGGCGATAGGCCGGCCGCCGATGCGGGTCGGGTCGGCGGAGGCGCCGATGACCGCGACCGCGCCGGGCCGGACGAGGGGCGCCAGATCGGCGTCAGTTCTGGACATACGGGCATCCGCCTTCGCTGAGCGGCCGGAACGCGTCGTCGCCCGGGACCGTGGCGACGAGCTCGTAGAGGTCCCACTTGCCGGTCGACTGGGACGGCTTCTTGAAGCGCATCAGGTACATGTCGTGGACCATGCGGCCGTCGGCCCGGACCTTGCCGCCTTGCGCGAAGAAGTCGTTCACCGGCGTTCCGCGCATCTTCGCCATCACGGCGGCGGAGTCGGTGGTGCCGGCGGCCTGCACCGCCTTGAGGTAATGGGTCAGCGCCGAGGTCACGCCGGCCTGGTAGGCGGTCGGCATCGCCTTGCGGCGGGCGTAGAACCGCTCGGCAAAGGCCCGGGTCTCGGGCGTGCGATCCCAGTAGAAGCTGTCGGTGAACAGCGCGCCCTGCACCACCTCGAGACCGAGGGAGGCCGAATCGGTCAGCGTGACCTGGAGCGCCGCCATGATCTTGTCGGACTGGGACAGGCCGAATTCGTGCGCCTGCTTGATCGCGTTGGCGAAGTCGCTGCCCGCATTGGCGAGCGCGACCACCTGCGCGGGGGATGACTGCGCCTGGAGCAGGAAGGACGAGAAGTCGGGGTTGTTGAACGGGTGGCGGACCTTGCCGACCACCTTGCCCCCCGCGGCCTCGACCGCTCGGCTCGCGTCGCGCTCCAGCGCGTGGCCGAAGGCGTAATCCGCGGTGAGGAAGTACCAGGACTTGCCGCCGCGGGCGACCAGCGCCCTGGCGGTGGCGTTCGACGAGGCATAGGTGTCGTAGGTCCATTGCACGCTGGTCGGCGAGCACGACTTGCCGGTGAGGTCCGAGGAGCCGGCGCCCGAGATCAGGAAGATCTTGTTGCGCTCGCGGGTCACCGCCTGGATTGCCAGGGCGACCGCGGAATTCACGCCCTCCGCCACCACGTCGACGCCCTTCGTGTCGATCCAGTTGCGCACGATGGTGGAGGCGATGTCGGGCTTGTTCTGGTGGTCGGCGGAGATGATCTCGATGCGCTTGCCGAGCACCGTCGGGCCGAAATCCTCGACCGCGATCTGGGCGGCGGCAACAGAGCCCTCGCCGTTGCCCTCGCTGTACTGCCCGCTCATGTCGGTGATGATGCCGATCCGCAGCACGTCGCCGTCGGCGCGGGCCGCGGAGGTGACCGCGAAGGGGGCGAGAAGCGCCGTCGCGGCGCCGAGCGCCCGCAGCATCGCGCCGGCCAAGCGCGTCGTTGCACCGGGCGCCATCCGGGCCCGTCGGGTCCGTGCCATCCTGGTCCTCCCATGATGTCTGCACCCGGTGTCCCGGGCTGCGCGCGGATCGTCGTTTTCATTCTGTCCGCTGAACGCTATTCTGGACCGTAAACGATCGGCGCGGCAAGGGGTGGGGTTTGCAAGGACACGGTGCAGAGGGGCGGGGCGAGGCGGCCGGCGACCGGGCGACCGTGATGGAGGTCGGCCGCGAGGTCGGGGCGGTGACGCAGGCCGCCGCGATCCTGCGGGCGATCGCAGGCGCCCGGGATGCGCTCGGGGTCACGGCGATCGCCCGCGCCGCGGGGGTCAGCCCCTCGACCACGCTCAACATCCTGCGCACCCTGGTGCACGAGGGCTTCGTCGCGCTGGTGCCGGAGACCAAGACCTACCGGCTCGGCCTCGGCCTGCTGGAGGTGGCGCGCCCGCTCCTCAACCGCTCGGACGTGGAATTGCTGCAGCCGGGCCTTCAGCCGATCGCGACGGAGTTCGAGGCGACGACGACGATCTGGCAGGTGGCGCCCGACGACAAGGCGCTGCTCCTCGGGCGGATCGTGCCGGCGAGCGGCATCCATATCGCGTTCCGCCTCGCCACCCGCATCCCGGCCTATGCGGGCGCGATCGGCCGCGCCGTGGCAGCGGCCGGGGAGAGCGCCGGCCACTTGCCCCGCGCCACCCTGCGGGCCCGGTTCGGGGCGATCCGCTGGCACGTGCCGATGGCGTTCGAGACCTTCCTGGCGGAGATCGAGGCCGCCGCCGCCCGGGGCTACGCCGTCGATCGCGGCCACCTCATCCGCGGCGTGACCTCGGTCGCCGCCGCCCTGTGCGACCGCACCGTCCGCCCC
>JAEWKL010000703.1 GCA_023386115.1 Pseudomonadota bacterium | reverse complement strand
CCGCCCCTGGGGGAGGTGGCGGCGGCGGGCGGCAGGGGCGCGGGCCAGCGCCCTGGCGACCCGGGCGGCCCCGAGGGCGAGGCTGGCGGCGGCCTTCGGCAGATAAAGAGTGATGCTCACGCGGCCCGCTCCGTCAGCGCATCCGCCAGGGTGTCGAGATCGAGACGGCCGACCGGCTCGCCGTCGATGAGGGCAGCGGGGCCGCAGGCGCAGAGCCCGAGGCAGAAGACCGGCTCCACCGTCACCTGCCCGTCCCGGGTGGTGCCGTGCCAGGCGACGTCGTAGCGGGCCAGAACCTCCGCGTGCAGCGCATCGGCGCCCACCGCCTGGCAGGCCTCGGCCCGGCACAGCTTCACGGAGTGGCGGCCCGCCGGCTCCTTGCGGAAATCATGATAGAAGGTGAGGCAGCCATGGATCTCGGCCCGCGACAGGTTCAGCGCCTCGGCGATCAGCGGCACCGCCTCTCCGTCGACGTATCCGAAGGTCTCCTGCAAGGCGTGCAGGATCGGCAGCGTCGCGCCCTCGTGATGGGCGTGGCCGGCGATGATCCCGGCGGCCCGCTCGGCGTCCCAGGATTCATATGCGCGAGATTCATGTCCGCGCGCTTGGCCAAAGTCTCGGCCCGACATCGGTTTCCAACCCAGATCGTTGTCGTTCTAGGCTGCAGCCTGGGCGGTCGCGGCCGTCGGATCAATCGCCGGGTTCGGTGGTGCGACAAGGAATTTTTGTTAAACCGGGTCCGGACGACGGAGAAAGGCCGAACGAGCGACGCACCCGCGACGAAAGTTCGAGGCGAGGACCGGCGCCTCAGAGCGCAGCCACCTCCGCCGCAAGCCCCGGCGCGATCGCCCGTGCCTCGGCCAGGAAGGCGGCGACGAGCGGGGTCATCGGGTCGCGCTCGGGCACGACCAGGCCGATCGTGTGGCTCACGTCCGGATCGGTGATCGGCACCGCCCGCACCCGCTCGGTGAGGCGGAAGGTCTCGGCGAGCGCCGCCGGCATGATGCTCGCCCACTTGGCGGTGCGCACATGGGTGACGAGCACGATCATCGAGTTCGATTCGAGCAGCGGCGCCGGCTCGGCCCCCGCGGCACGCAGGTGCCGGTCGATGATGCGTCGGTTCTGCATCGCCGGCGTCAGGAGGCAGAGCGGGATGCGCCCGACCTCGGCCCAGGTCACGCTCGCACGCGCGCCGTAGATGCCGTCGGCGGCGGTGAGCAGCCGGTAATGCTCGCGGTAGAGCGGCAGGGCCGTGACCCGGCCGAGCGGCTCGTCCTCGATATAGGTCAGCCCCGCATCGAGTTCGAGATTGGCGATCTGGCGGGTGATCTCGTGCGAGGTCGAGGATTGCACCGAGAAGCGCACCGCCGGATGGCGGGCGCGGAACGGCGTGGTCAGCGCCGCGACCATCGGTGTCGCGGTCGGCACCGCCGCCATCCGGAGCGTGCCGGAGAGACCGCGGCGCAGGGCCGCCACCTCCTGGCGCATGGCGCGGGCGTCGCCGACGATGCGCCGCGCCCAGTCGAGCACCCGCTCGCCCTCCGGGGTGAAGCCCTGGAAGCGCGAGCCGCGTTGCACCAGAAGCACACCCAGGCGCTCCTCGAGCTGCTTGACGCCGGCCGAGAGGGTCTGCTGCGACACTCCGCAGGCCTGGGCGGCGCGGCCGAAATGCTGCTCGCGGGCGAGCGCCAGAATGAACTCGAGACGGTCGATCATCGAAGGGTGAGGGTCACGTCCGGCGCACTCGACGCGGCACCCGGACACCGTGCGCGCTTTTGCGGAATCATTCGAGCCTCACGACGAATGTCCAGTGCCCACAAGCGAATTCCGGACGCCGATGCGACGCCAACGCCGTTGCGCTTGCGGCGGCATTGTGGTGAGAGACGCCGACCGGGTCTCGGCCGGCTTTACGGCCGCAGGGCGGCGGGCCGGCACCGTGCGGCCGAGATTGACGGCGCTTCCGCCGCGCGGGCAGCCGTTGCCGGCAGACAGCCTGTTGGGGAGCATCGAGGGCACCATGGGGATGGCGAGGGCGCAAGGACGGCTGAAGGGCCGTGGGTTCTGGGGACGCGCCGCGGCGCTGGCAGCGACCGGGATCCTCGGCACCGCGACGGCCGTATCGGCGGCGGGCGTGGGCCAGCCGGTGCCGTGGCAGATGGACCTGCAGCGGCCGGTGACCGAGGTGGCGACGGAGATCTACAATTTCCACCACCTCCTGAACTGGATCATGACGTTCATCGTCCTGTTCGTGCTCGCCCTGCTGATCGCCGTGGTGGTCAAGTTCAACGAGAAGAAGAACCCGACCCCGTCGCGCACCACCCACAACACGATGCTGGAGGTCGCCTGGACGATCGTTCCGGTGCTGATCCTGGTGGCGATCGCCATCCCGTCGTTCCGGGTGCTGCGCACGCAGCTGTCGGATCCGAAGGCCGACCTGATGGTCAAGGTCATCGGCCATGCCTGGTACTGGTCCTACGAGTACCCGCAGGATGTCGGCGGCTTCAAGTTCGACGCCAACCTGCTCGAGGGTGACGACCAGGTGAAGTCGGGCCAGCCCAAGCTGCTTGCCACCGACAACGAGATGGTGGTGCCGGTGAACAAGATCGTGAAGATCCAGGTCACCGCTGCCGACGTGATGCATTCCTGGGCGATGCCGTCCTTCGGCTTCAAGATCGACGCGATCCCGGGCCGCCTCAACCAGTTCTGGTTCAAGGCCGAGCGCGAGGGCACCTATCACGGCCAGTGCTCGGAGCTGTGCGGCCAGCGCCACGCCTACATGCCGATCACCGTGAAGGTGGTGAGCGAGCAGGCCTTCCAGGCCTGGACCGCCGAGGCGAAGACCAAGTTCGCCCGCACCGACGGCGGCGCCAAGTTCGCGGAAGCGCAATAAGGCTGTTCGCGGACGCCGACTGATTTCATGACGCGGGGCGGCGCGACGGGCGCCCCCCGCCCCTTTCGACAGACCGACCGAGACATCCCTCGAAGAGGCTGACCCCATGGCTCACGCCGTCACGGCAGGGCACGACCACGCCCACGACCACACCCCACCGTTCTTCCAGCGCTGGTTCAACTCGACCAACCACAAGGACATCGGCACCCTCTACCTGCTGTTCGCCTTCTCGGCGGGCATCGTCGGCGCCTTCCTGTCCTTCGGCATCCGGATGGAGATGGAGGCCCCCGGCCTGCAGTACTTCTCCAATCCGCAGACCTACAACGTGTTCGTGACCGGCCACGGCCTCATCATGGTGTTCTTCATGGTGATGCCGGCCCTCATCGGCGGCTTCGGCAACTGGTTCGTGCCGCTGATGATCGGGGCGCCCGACATGGCGTTCCCGCGCATGAACAACATCTCGTTCTGGCTGACGGTCGCGGGCTTCATGAGCCTCGTCTGCTCGCTGTTCGTCGAGGGCGCGCCTGGCGCGGTCGGCGCCGGCACCGGCTGGACCGTCTACCCGCCGCTCTCCACCGCCGGCCATCCCGGCCCGGCCGTCGACTTCGCGATCTTCGCCCTGCACCTGTCGGGCGCGGGCTCGATCCTCGGCGCCATCAACTTCATCACCACCATCCTGAACATGCGCGCGCCGGGCATGACCCTGCACAAGATGCCGCTGTTCGCCTGGTCGATGCTGGTGACCGCGTTCCTGCTGCTGCTGTCGCTCCCGGTGCTGGCCGGCGCGATCACCATGCTGCTGACCGACCGCAACTTCGGCACCACCTTCTTCGATCCGGCCGGCGGCGGTGACCCGATCCTGTACCAGCACCTGTTCTGGTTCTTCGGCCACCCCGAAGTCTACATCATGATCCTGCCGGCCTTCGGCATCGTCTCGCACATCATCTCGACCTTCTCGCGCAAGCCGGTCTTCGGCTACCTGGCGATGGCCTACGCGATGGTGGCGATCGGCGTCGTCGGCTTCGTGGTGTGGGCCCACCACATGTACACCGTGGGTCTCACGCTCCAGACCCAGTCCTACTTCGTGTTCGCCACCATGGTGATCGCGGTCCCCACCGGCGTGAAGATCTTCTCCTGGATCGCCACGATGTGGGGCGGCTCGATCCGCTTCACCGCCGCCATGCACTGGGCCGTCGGCTTCGTGTTCCTGTTCACCGTCGGCGGCGTCACCGGCGTGATCCTGGCCAACGCCGCCGTCGACCGCTACCTGCACGACACCTACTACGTCGTCGCGCACTTCCACTACGTGCTGTCGCTCGGCGCGGTGTTCATCATCTTCGCCGGTGTCTACTACTGGTTCCCGAAGATGACCGGCCGCATCATCCCCGAATGGGCCGGCAAGCTGCACTTCTGGCTCGCCTTCATCGGCGCCAACGTGCTGTTCTTCCCGATGCACTTCCTGGGCCTGGCCGGCATGCCGCGTCGCTATGCCGACTACCCGGAGGCCTTCGCGGGCTGGCACTGGGTGGCCACGATGGGCGGCCACATCTTCGCGCTCGGCATGGTCGTGTTCGTGATCGGCGTGGTGCTCGCCTTCCGCTCCAAGGAGCGGGCCGCGGACAACCCGTGGGGCGAGGGTGCCACCACCCTCGAGTGGACCCTGTCCTCGCCCCCGCCCTTCCACCAGTACGAGACCCTGCCGGTGATCGTGGACGAGCCGTCCCACGCCCACTGACCCGAGGCACGGTGCCCCCCCGCGAAA
>JAEWKL010000607.1 GCA_023386115.1 Pseudomonadota bacterium | reverse complement strand
GCCGGCGCCTTGCCGAGGCCCGCGGCGGCGCGGATCACCGGCTCGTAGACCTTGTCCCAGAACGTCCGCGGCCACATGAAGGTCTTGTAGTAGAACCCCGCGACGAAGACCGGCGAGAGCAGGTCGTTGACCGCCCCGATATCGTGGTCGAGCGAGGGCCAGTGGTTCTGCGAGCGGGTCGTCAACCCGTCGCGGGCCTCGATCACCGTGGCACGATTGTTCGGGTCGACCCGGCCGGGCCCGCGATCGACCGAGAGCAGCGCGCTCGGCTCGTCCGAGCCGTGGCTCAGGACGCCACGCGGGCGGTGATACTTGAACGAGCGCCCGACGAGATGGATGCCGTTGGCCAAGAGCGCCGAGGCGACGCTGTCGCCGTGGAAGCCCTCGACGGTGCGGCCGTTGAAGGTGAAGCGGACCGGGCGCGCGCGGTCGATGCGGCCGCCTTGGGGCAATCTGAACGGCTGTGCCATCACGCCCTCGCGTCGCTGGTGTGGGTGGGCCGTGCGCCCGACGGGTCAGTCTCGAGGAATCGGTCGCTCACGGTGTCACGGAGCGCGTTGAACCAGCGCCCGCAACCATGGGTGTGGCACCAGCGCTCGGCATGCACCCCGCGCGGGTTGGCCCGCACGAACAGGTGCTCGGCCCATTGCGCGTCGGTCAGTGCCGCCGGGTCGGCAGGCCGGGCGATGTGGGCCTGTCCGCCGCAGCGGAATTCGGTCTCGGGTCGGTTGCCGCAATGGGGGCAGGCGATCAGGAGCATCGGACGCCTCGTTCCATGAATCAGTGCGCGACGGCGGCCGCCGCGGCCTCGTCGATGAGGCGCCCGGTGCGGAAGCGGTCGAGGGTGAAGGGCGCGTTGATCGGGTGCGGCTCGCCGGTCGCGAGGGTATGGGCGAAGACGTGGCCCGAGCCCGGCGTCGCCTTGAAGCCGCCGGTGCCCCAGCCGCAATTGACGAACAGGTTGTCGACCGGGGTTCGGCCGATGATCGGCGAGCGGTCCGGCGTCACGTCGACGATCCCGCCCCAGGAGCGCAGCATCCGCATCCGGGTGAATTGCGGAAACAGCTCGCAGATCGCATCAAGGGTGTGGGTGGTGATGTGCAGACCACCCTGCTGGCTGTACGACGTGTACTGGTCGGTGCCCGCCCCGATCACCAATTCGCCCTTGTCGGATTGCGAGATGTAGGCGTGCACCGCGTTCGACATCACCACGCAGGGGAAGACCGGCTTCACCGGTTCCGACACCAGCGCCTGGAGCGGATAGCTCTCGAGCGGCATCCGCACATCCGCCATCGCCATCACGGTCGAGGTGTGGCCGGCGGCGACGACCCCGATCCGGCCGGCCTTGATGAAGCCCCGTGTCGTCTCGACGCCGATGGCCGCGCCCGCGGCGTCGCGGCGGATGCCGGTGACGGCGCAGTTCTGGATGATGTCGACGCCGCGCGCATCCGCCCCGCGGGCGTAGCCCCAGGCGACCGCATCGTGGCGCGCCGTCCCGGCCCGGCGCTGCAGGGCGCCGCCGAGGACGGGATAGCGCAGGCTGTCGCCGATCTCGAGCGGGGGGCAGAATGCCTTGCACTGCTCCTTCGTCAGCCACTCGTTGTCGATGCCGTTGAGGCGGTTGGCGTAGATGTGGCGCTTGAAGGATTGCACGTCGTGCAGATTGTGCGCGAGCATCAGCACGCCGCGCTGCGAGAACATGACGTTGTAGTTCAGCTCCTGGGACAGGCCTTCCCAGAGCTTCAGCGCGTGCTCGTAGAGCGCGGCGCTCTCGTCGTAGAGATAGTTCGAGCGGATGATCGTGGTGTTGCGGCCGGTATTGCCGCCGCCGATCCAGCCCTTCTCCAGCACCGCCACGTTGGTGATGCCGTGCACGGTGGCGAGATAGTACGCGGTCGCGAGGCCATGGCCGCCGCCGCCGACGATGACGACGTCGTAGGCCGGCTTCGGCCGCGGGTCCCGCCACTGGCGGCCCCAGCCCCGGTGCCCCTTGAGGGATTCGGAGAGCAGCGACGAGAGGGAGAATCGGCGCATCGGTCGGCCTTCCTGTGTTGCCGGATCATCGGAGCGGCGCCGCGCAGCGGCTTTCGCGACGGCGACCGCGAGTTTGGGATTTGCGACTTCACGGATCCGGCAACGGCCCCTTCTCCGCTGTCCCATTTCGCCGATGTCCCATGTCTCCCATGTCTCCCATGACTCCCATATCCCATGTCTCGGGGCACCGATCCTGCTTGCCCTTCGCGTCAGCCTGGATCCATTCTCCAGGCGGCGATGCAATCCTACGATGGACGAGGACGATGGCGGTCGGGAACGCCGACAGGATGGCGAGGGACGGCGTCGCCGCGTCCGAGGAGGTGACGACGGTCGGATTCATGCTGGTCGAGCAGTTCTCGATGATCGCCTTCTCGTCGGCAATCGAGGCGCTGCGGCTCGCCAACCGGGCGGCGCGGCGCGAACTCTACCGCTACTCGCTGTGGTCGGAGAATGGACAGAACTGCACCGCCTCGAACGGCGTCGAGGTCCGGGTCTCGGGTGCCTTCGGCGAGGCACCCGCCCTCGCCATGGCGATCGTCTGCGGCGGCATCGACATCCATCGCCGGGATCATCGCGCGCTGCAGGCGAGCTTGCGCCGCTGCGGCATCCGCGGTGCGGCGATCGGGGCCGTCTGCACCGGCACCTACGTGCTCGCCAAGGCGGGGCTCCTCGACGGCTACCGGGCAACGATCCACTGGGAGAACCAGGCGAGCCTCGCCTCCGAGCATGACGGGCTGGAGATCGGCGCCGACCTGTTCGAGATCGACCGCAACCGGTTCACCTGCGCCGGGGGCACGGCGGCAGCCGACATGATGCTGTCGTTGATCATGCGCGACCACGGCCCGGACCTCGCCGCGGCGGTGGCCGACCAGCTCATCCACCACCGGATCCGGGAGGCGGGCGAGCGCCAGCGGATGGACCTGCGCATGCGGCTCGGCATCGCGCACCCCAAATTGCTGCACGTCGTCGGCCTGATGGAAAAAACCTTCGCCGAACCCCTCTGCAGCCAGGAACTGGCCGAGGCGGTGCAGCTCTCCAAGCGCCAGCTCGAGCGCCTGTTCCTGAAGTATCTCGGCCGTTCACCGGCCAAGCATTACCTGCGCATCCGCCTGGAGCACGCCCGTCACCTGATCCGCCAGACGGCAATGCCGCTCCTCGCCGTCGCGATCGAGTGCGGCTTCACCTCGGCCTCGCATTTCTCGAAGGCCTATGTGGATCATTTCGGCCGACCGCCGAGCAGCGAGCGCAAGGGGTGAGGACGAGTTCAGCCGGTCTCTCACCGTCAACCCGGGGCCGCGCGGCGGAACCCGGGATGACGTTCCGCGTGTCAAATCGGTGAGATCAAGCCGAAAGAGCCCCTACTTCAACCATCCATCCACCGTCGCGCGGTTCGCGGCGATCCACTTGGCGGCGGTCTCGGTCGGCTTGGCGCCCTTCTCCTCGTTCTCCGCCATCACCGCCTCCTCGTCCTTGATCGAGAGCTTGAACTTCTTGAGGATGGCGTAGACCTCCGGCATGTCGTCCCTCAAACCCTTGCGGGCGAGGGTATTGACGCTCTCGTCGTCGCCGAACGACTTCTTCGGGTCGGCGAGGTATTTCAGCTCGTAGCGTGCGAACATCCAGTGCGGCGTCCAGGCGGTGACGACGATGTCCTTCTTCTGGCGGATGGCGTCCTTGAGGGCGGAGGTCATCGTGGCGTCGCTGCCGTCGACGAGCTTGACCGGGAGCCCGTAGGCCTTGATCGCCGCCTCAGAGGTCTTCATCACGCCGGCACCCGGATCGATGCCGATCACCTTGCCCTCGACCTCGGCCGCCTTGGTCTTGAGGTCCTCGATGGAGGTCAAGGGCGAATAGGCCGGCACCGCCCAGCCGATCCTGGCGCCGGTGACGTTCGGGCCGATCAACTCGAGGCGGGTCTTCAGCTTGTCGTAATAGGCGGCCTGGGTGAGCGGCAGCCAGGCGGCGACGCTGGCATCGGCGTCGCCGGTCGCCACCGCCTGCCACATCGCCGCGGCGGCCAGCGGGATCGCCTTCACCTGGTAGCCCTTCTCCTCCAGCACCTGCTTGAGGATGGTGGTGGCGACCACGGCATCGGCCCATTCGACGTAGGCGAGCCGCACCTGCTTGTCCGCCGCCTCGGCCGGGCTCTGGGTGAGGGCGAGGCAGAGGAGGACCCCCAGCATTCGTGCGCGCATCGGTCGATCTTTCCGGTCAAGGAGGAAGAGTGAGGGGGTCGTCCGGCACGCGGCGGTGGCCGGGGGGGGGGGGCGGGCGGGGCGCGCCTGCGTGGTGCGGTCGAGGATCACCGCCACGATCACGATGCCGATCCCGGCCTCGAACCCGGCGCCGGCCTCGAGCCGCTGGATCGACTGCCAGACCGCGCGGCCGAGGCCTCCGGCCCCGATCATCGCGGCGATCACCACCATCGAGAGGGCGAGCATCATGGTCTGGTTGACGCCCGCCATGATGGTCGGCAGCGCCAGCGGCAGCTGCACCTTGAGGAGCTTCTGCGTGGCTGAGCCGCCGAAGGCGTCGCAGGCCTCCACCAGCTCGGCCGGTACGCCGCGGATGCCGAGCGCCGTCAGCCGGATCACCGGCGGCACCGAGAACACGATGGTGGCAAAGCAGGCCGAGACCGCCCCGAGCCCGAAGAACGGCAGCGCCGGGATCAGGTAGACGAAGCTCGGCAGCGTCTGCATCATGTCGAGGATCGGTGCGACCGCCTGCCAGGCCCGCCGGCTGAGGGCGCAGGCGATCCCGACCGGGATGCCGATCGCCAGCGCCGCCGCCGTCGCCAGGACGACGAGGACCAGGGTCTCCACCGTCGCCTGCCAGAGGCGCAGGTTCCACAGGAACAGGAGACCCGCGAGCGTCAGCAATCCGACCCGGCGGCCGCCGACCTTGTAGGTGACGAGGGAGGCCACCGCGATCGCCGCCCAGGGCGGTACCGCCACGAGGGCGCCGGTCAGCGCGTCGATCCCGTCCGAGACGGTGCGGCTGACGGCGCGGGTCAGCCCGCTGCCATGCTCGGTGAGCCAGTCGAGACCGTCGTCGCTGAGCGTGTCGAGGGGAAATTTGGGGACACTCCACTCCATCTTTCCGCTCCTGCCGGCTGAGGCTGCATCGCGGCGGCGCCTTGATGCGGGTCCTGTTGCGGGAATTGGGCTGTCGCGCGCGACGCCAGGGCCCGCACGACGTCGCGGGGGGTGAGCG
>JAEWKL010000551.1 GCA_023386115.1 Pseudomonadota bacterium | reverse complement strand
ACCCTCCCCCGCAGGGGGGGGAGGGTTGGGGGCGGCGCGCCCTTCGAGGGAGCGGTCCGGTGAACCCCTCCCGCCTGTTCATCCTGCGCCCGGTCGCCACCACGCTCCTGATGCTGGCGATCCTGCTCACGGGCATGATCTCCTACTTCAACCTGCCGCTCTCGGCCCTGCCCTCGGTCGATTACCCGACGATCCAGGTGCAGACCTTCTATCCCGGCGCCAGCCCCGAGGTGATGACCTCGGCGGTGACGGCGCCGCTCGAGCGGCAGTTCGGCCAGCTCGCCAACCTCAACCAGATGACGTCGCAATCCTCGGCCGGCGCCTCCGTCATCACGCTCCAGTTCAGCCTCGACCTGGGCATCGACATCGCGACGCAGGAAGTGCAGGCCGCGATCAACGCCGCCGGCAACCTCCTGCCGAGCGACCTCCCGGCCCCTCCCGTCTACGCCAAGGTCAATCCCGCCGACGCACCGATCCTGACGCTCGCGCTCACCTCCAAGACCCTGGCGCTGACGCAGGTCCGCGACCTCGCCGAGACGCGGCTCGCCCAGAAGATCAGCCAAGTCTCCGGCGTCGGCCTCGTCTCGATGGCGGGCGGGCAGCGGCCGGCCGTGCGGGTGCGGTTCAACGCGACGGCGCTCGCCGCCTACGGCCTCAACATCGACGACCTGCGCACCACCATCAACAACCTCAACGTCAACACCCCGAAGGGCTCGATCGACGGGCCGACCCAGTCCTTCACCATCAACGCCAACGACCAGATCCGCGACCCCAACGCCTATCGCGACGCGGTGATCGCCTATCGCAACGGCGCGCCGGTGCGGCTCTCGGCGGTGGCCGAGGTGGTGGAGGGGGCGGAGAACACCCAGCTCGGCGCCTGGATGGACACCACTCCGGCGGTGATCCTCAACATCCAGCGCCAGCCCGGCGCCAACGTCATCGCGGTGGTCGACCGGATCAAGGCGCTCTTGCCGCAGCTCCAGGCGACCCTGCCGGCGGCGATCCAGGTCACCCCGCTCACCGACCGCACGGTGACGATCCGCGCCTCGGTCGAGGACGTGCAGTTCGAGCTTCTCCTCGCCATCGCCCTCGTGGTGCTGGTGATCTTCCTCTTCCTGCGCTCGCTGCCCGCCACCCTGATCCCGAGCCTGTCGGTGCCGCTGTCGCTCGTCGGGGCGCTCGCGGTCATGGACCTGTGGGGCTTCTCCCTCGACAACCTGTCCTTGATGGCGCTCACCATCGCGACCGGCTTCGTCGTCGACGACGCGATCGTGGTGATCGAGAACATCGCCCGCCACGTCGAGGAGGGCGACAGCCCGATGGAGGCGGCGCTGAAAGGTTCGCGCGAGATCGGCTTCACCATCATCTCGCTCACCGTGTCGCTGCTGGCGGTGCTGATCCCGCTCCTGTTCATGGGCGAGGTGGTCGGCCGGCTCTTCCACGAATTCGCCATCACGCTCGCCGCCACCATCGTGATCTCCGGCGTGGTCTCGCTGACCCTGGTGCCGATGCTGTGCGCGCGCCTCCTGCGCCACCAGCCGCCTCAAGGTCGCGCCGCCGGGCGGATCGCCGGCGCCGGCCGCCGGCTGATGGAGGGCGGCATCGCGTTCTACGGCCGGACGCTCCGGGGCGTGCTGGCCTGGCAGGGCCTGACGCTGCTGGTGGCCCTCGGCACCCTGGTCCTGACCATCTACCTCTACGTCGTGATCCCGAAGGGCTTCTTCCCGGTCCAGGATACCGGGCTGATCCAGGGCATCACCCAGGCCGACCAGACCGTGTCGTATCGCGCCATGGCCGAGCGTCAGCAGCGGCTGGCGGAGGAGGTGCTGAAGGACCCCGACGTGGTCAGCCTGTCGTCGTTCATCGGCGTCGACGGCCAGAACGTGACGCTCAATTCCGGCCGCTTCCTCATCAACCTGCGCCCGCGCGAGGAGCGGGCGGAGAATGCGAGCGCGATCATCCGGCGGATCAACGCCCGGGTCGCCGACGTGCCGGGCATCGCCCTGTTCATGCAGCCGGTCCAGGACCTCACCATCGACACGGCGGTGAGCGCAACGCAGTACCAGTTCATCCTGGAGAACCCGGACCTCGGTGCCTTCGACATCTGGGTCCCGCGCCTCGTCGAGCGCCTGAAGCAGATCCCGGACCTCGCGGACGTCGCGAGCGACCGGCAGGCGAGCGGGTTGGCGGCCTACGTCACCATCGACCGGGCGACGGCGGGCCGCTACGGCATCACCCCGGCCTCGGTCGACAACGCGCTCTACGACGCCTTCGGCCAGCGCATCATCTCGACGATCTTCACCCAGTCGAACCAGTACCGGGTGATCCTCGAGGCCAATCCCGACCTGCACCGGACGCTCGATTCGCTGTCGCGGATCTACCTGCCGTCCTCCACCGCCACCAACGGCCAGGTGCCGCTGACCGCGATCGCCCAGGTGAGCGAGCGCCGGGCACCGCTCCTCATCAGCCATCTCGGCCAGTTCCCGGCGACCACGATCTCGTTCAACCTCGCGCCCGGCGCCTCGCTGGGCCCCGCGGTCGCGGCGATCAAGGCGGCGGAACAAGAGCTCGGCATGCCCGACAGCTTCCGGCTGATCTTCCAGGGCTCGGCGCTGGCCTTCCAGGCCTCCCTCGACAACACCCTGTTCCTGGTGCTCGCCGCCATCGTCACGGTCTACATCGTGCTCGGCGTGCTCTACGAGAGCTTCGTCCACCCGATCACGATCCTGTCGACCCTGCCCTCGGCCGGCATCGGGGCGCTGGCCGGCCTGATGCTGTTCGACCACGACCTCGACATCATCGGCATCATCGGCATCGTTCTCTTGATCGGCATCGTGAAGAAGAACGCCATCATGATGATCGACTTCGCACTCCAGGCCGAGCGCGAGGAGGGCATGACCCCGCGGGACGCGATCTACGAGGCCTGCATCCTGCGCTTCCGCCCGATCATGATGACGACCTTCGCGGCCCTGTTCGCGGCGGTGCCGCTCATCCTCGGCACCGGCACCGGCTCGGAGCTGCGCCAGCCGCTCGGCATCTCGATCGCCGGCGGGCTGATCGTGAGCCAGGTGCTGACGCTCTACACCACGCCGGTGATCTATCTGGCCTTCGACCGGCTCGGCCGGTGGTTGAGCGGGCGGCGGCGGAGCGGGCTGGCGCCCGGGGAGGCGGTGCCGTGAGAAGCGCAGCGCTCGCGTGCATGAACCCTCCCCCCACGGAACTCGGGCTTGCCCGAGTTCCGCACCCCTTTGCCCAAGTCGGGCAAGCCCGAGTTGGGATGGGGGAGGGTGCCCCGCGGAGCGGGGCGGGAGAGGGGCAGCGCGACGCGTGTCCAGATGGCGCCCGTCAGAACGGTTCCGCTAAATTCGGAAGCGTGGTTGCCCTCTCCCGCCCGGCTTGGGCGGCCACC
>JAEWKL010000518.1 GCA_023386115.1 Pseudomonadota bacterium | reverse complement strand
GCGATAGCGCGGATCGTCCTCCGGGTTCACCAGCTCGAAATGGCGGCCGATCTCCATGGACAGGCCGAAGCGCTTCATGCGGGTCTCGACCACGTTCGGACGCCCGATCAGGATCGGCTTGGCGATGCCCTCCTCGACGATGACCTGCACGGCGCGCAGCACCCGCTCGTCCTCGCCCTCGGCATAGATGACCCGGCGCGGATCCTCCTTGGCCGCGGTGAAGACCGGCTTCATGATGAAGCCGGAGCGATGCACGAACCGGTCGAGGGATTCGGTATAGGCCTGCACGTCCGGCAGCGGCCGCTTGGCGACGCCGGATTCCATTGCGGCCTGCGCGACCGCGGGCGCGATGCGCAGGATCAGCCGCGGGTCGAACGGGCTCGGGATCAAGGAATGGGGGCCGAAGGGCCGTGCCTCGCCGCCATAGGCGCGGGCGACGACGTCGGACGGGGTCTCACGGGCAAGCCCGGCGATCGCCTTTACGGCCGCCGCCTTCATCGCCTCGTTGATCGTGGTCGCCCCGACATCGAGCGCGCCCCGGAAAATGTAGGGGAAGCACAGGACGTTGTTGACCTGGTTCGGGAAGTCGGACCGGCCGGTGCAGATCATCGCGTCCGGCCGCTTCTCCTCGGCGAGGGTCGGCATGATCTCCGGATAAGGGTTGGCGAGCGCCAGGATCAGCGGCTTCTCGGCCATCCGCTCGAGCATCTCGGGCTTCAGCACGCCGCCGGCCGAGAGGCCGAGGAACACGTCCGCCCCCGGGATCACCTCGGCCAGCGTGCGGGCCTGGGTGTCCTGGGCGTAGACCCCTTTCCAGCGGTCCATCAGCGTCTCACGGCCCTTGTAGACCACGCCCTCGATGTCGGTGACGAAGATGTTTTCGCGCCGCGCGCCCAGCGACACCAGCTGGTTGAGGCAGGCGAGCGCCGCCGCGCCCGCGCCCGAGGTGACGATCTTGACGTCGGCGATGGCCTTGCCGGCGAATTCGAGCCCGTTGAGGACGGCGGCTGCCACGATGATCGCGGTGCCGTGCTGGTCGTCGTGGAAGACCGGGATGTTCATCCGCGCCCGGCAGCGCTCCTCGACCTCAAAGCACTCCGGCGCCTTGATGTCTTCGAGGTTGATGCCGCCGAAGGTCGGCTCCAGCGCCGCCACCACGTCGACGAGCTTGTCGACGTTCTTCTCGTTGAGCTCGATGTCGAAGACGTCGATGCCGGCGAATTTCTTGAACAGGACCGCCTTGCCCTCCATCACGGGCTTGGAGGCGAGCGGCCCGATATCGCCGAGTCCGAGGACCGCGGTGCCGTTCGAGACCACCGCGACGAGGTTCTGGCGTGCCGTCAGGGTCGCGGCCTCGTCGGGATCGGCGGCGATCGCCTCGCAGGCGGCGGCGACGCCCGGCGAGTAGGCGAGCGCGAGGTCGCGCTGGTTGCCGAGCGGCTTGGTCGGCTGGATCTCCAGCTTCCCGGGTCTCGGATGACGGTGATAGAACAGCGCGCCGCTCTTCAGATCGTCCGAAATGTTGCTGCTCACCGCGTTCTCTCCCCGGATCGCCCGAACGCTCGGGCCCGCCGCCCCGCCCGCGACTCACCGAGGTGCCCGCGGGTGAAGGATTTCCTGCACCGCCTGCGGCAGGGGCGCAACCCTCACAACGAGACCCGCCTGCATCTCGCCAAGCTCGCCGCCCGCTACGGCTTCCGGATCGGTCCCTACTCCTACGGCAGGCCGAAGATCCGCTTCCCGGAATCGGGCGCGCGACTGTCGATCGGCCCCTATTGCTCGATCGCCGACAAGGTCGAGATCCTGTTAGGGGGCAACCACCGCACTGATTGGGTCTCGACCTATCCGTTCGCGGCGATGCGCGGCCTGTGGCCGGACCTCGACGCGCCGGAGGCGTACCATGCCTCACGGGGCGACGTGGCGATCGGCGCCGACGTCTGGCTGGGCTCGGGCTGCCTGATCCTGTCGGGCGTCACGGTCGGTCCCGGCGCCGTGGTGGCGGCCCGCGCGGTGGTCGCCCGCGACGTGCCTCCCTACGCCATCGTCGCCGGCAATCCCGCCCGGGTGATCCGCCACCGCTTCCCGCCGGAGATCGCGGCGGCCCTCGTCGAGACCGCCTGGTGGGACCTGCCGCCGGAGCGGGTGCGGGCCCTGGTGCCGCTCCTCCAGAGCGGCGACGCGGCGGCCCTGGTGCGGGCCCTGCGGGCGGGAGAGCCGGTCAGCCGATGACCCAGGTGGCGACGAGGCAGGCCGTCGCCGCGAAGGTCACGAGGACGGTCGCCCAGCCCAGCACCGTGACCAGCCGGCCGTTGACCCGCTCGCCCATCATCGTCGGATCGTTGGTCATCAGCATCATCAGGCAGAGGAGCGGGGGCACCGAGAAGCCCTGCACCACCCCGGACCAGACCAGCGCCCGCATCGGGTTGAAGCCGAGGAAGTTGAGCCCCACCGCCAAGGCGGTCACCGCCGCGATGGTGCCGTAGAAGAGCTTCGCCTCGGACGGCCGGGCGTGCAGGCTGCCCTCGCGGCCGAGGCCCTGCACGAGGTCGTAGGCGGCCCCCGTCGTCATCACCGGCACCGCCAGGAAGCCGACGCCGACGACGCCCAGCGCGAACAGGATCTTGGCGCCGGAGCCGGCCAGGGGTTCGAGGGCCGAGGCGGCCTGGGCGGCGCTGTCGATCGCGGTCTGTCCGGCCGGGTGCAGGGTCGTGCCGGTCGACAGGATGATGAAGTAGAGGATCAGGTTCGAGAACAGCATGCCGGTGATCACCTCGCGCCGGGTGCGCCGCAACTCGGCGTCGGTCGCCCCTTTTCGCTGGCGCAGGGTGCGGCGGCCCTGGCCGATCTCCTCCTCGACCTCCTGGTTCGACTGCCAGGTGTAGATATAGGCCGAGAGCGAGGTGCCGATGCAGGCGACGATCATCGCGAGGGCGTCGCCGTCGAGGGTCAGGTGGGGCACGAATGTCCGGGTGAGGACCTCCATCGGATCGGGTCGGGCCATGATCGCCGCGGCGACGTAGGCGAACAGCGCCAGCGCCAGCCAGCGGAAGAGGCGGCGCAGGAGCGCGTAGGAGCCGAGGATCTGGAAGGCGAGGATCACGGCGGCCGCGACCGTGACGATGAGCGGCACCGGCAGCGGCACCAGCAGGTTGAGGGCGGCCCCGATGCCGCCGAGATTGGCCGCTGCCTCGATCACGTTGCCGGTGAAGGCGCCGAGCACTGCCGGATAGAGGACCCAGCGCGGGTAGCGGTCGCGGACAGCCGCGAACAGGCCCTTGCCGTAGACCTGACCGAGCTTGGCCGAGACGTAGACCACCACCACCATCATCGGCAGCAGGACAGGGGCGATCCACAGGAAGCCGAGGCCGAACTTCGCCCCGGCGCTCGCATAGGTACCGATCGCGGAAGGGTCGTCATCCGCAGCCCCGGTGATGACGCCGCCGCCGACGAGGCGCAGGAGGCCGGATGTCTTGCGGGGCTCGGGGGTCGGGTGGCCGGAGGCGGACGGCGTCGTGCCATCTTTCCGCGGGCGGGAGAGGGATTCGGGTGCCGTCATGCTCCCTCGGAGTATGTGGGTCCGGGGGCGTAACTGTTCGGAGCGGTTCGGGTTCGCGGGCATGCGCCTGCGCCGCACCCGCGAGCCCGACAGAAGCGACACATTGCCGGATGAAGCTCAGATCTCGCCTCTCCCCGCCCGCGGGGAGAGGCGGGGCTCCGACGCATGCAGCGAGCACTCCCAGACCTCCTCTCCCCGCCCGCGGGGAGAGGCGATGCGCGCCACCGTTGTGCGAAGCCGCAAGCCCGGGAGCCCAGGGGTGACAGGACCGCCCCGGTCCGGCAGGGTCGCCCTCCCGCCCGCGAAGGATGCCGATGAGCCGCCGTCCCGATCCCGCGCCCCGCCGCGCGCTGCCCACTCGCCGCGAGGCGGTGGAGGCGGCGCTCTCCCGCCTCGCGCCCCGGGTGCCGGACTTCGAGGCGGAGGCGATCGTCGACCGCGCGCTCGCGAGCCCCGGCCTGCGCGGCGCGGCGCCCGAGACCGCCGCCTGGCTCGGCATGGTCGCTTACGCTCGCCACGTCTTCACCGAGTACGATTCCCTCCTGGAAGAGGGCTACGATCAGGACAGCGCCCGCCACTTCATCCTCGACGATCTCAACGCGGTGCTCGCCGAATGGGGCGTGCGGCGGCGCATCGGCGAGGACGAGGAGGCGCCCGGATCCGAGGCGCCCGGATCCGAAGCGCTCGGAGGCGAGCCGGCGTGACAGTTCCTATATGAACGGACGATGCCGCCCGCTCCGAAGCCCCGATGACCGCCCCGATCGCCGACGTCCTGATCCCGCTCGCCCTCGACCAGGCCTATAGCTACGCCGTGCCGCCCGAGCTGACCCTCGCGGAGGGCGACATCGTGCAGGTGCCGCTCGGGCCGCGGGAGACCGTGGGAGTGGTGTGGAGCTTGCGCGACGGCGCCGGCTCGAACCTGCGCCGGGTGAGCGGCCGGATCGGCGTCGAGGCTTTGAGCCCGGCGCTCCGCCGCCTGGTCGAGTGGATCGCCCGCTACACCCTGGCGCCGAAGGGTTCGGCGCTCGCCATGGCGCTCCGCCTGCCGGAGGAGAGCCGCACCGAGACCGCCCGGATCGGCGTGCGGGCGACCGGGATGCCGCCGAGCCGGATGACCCCGGCCCGGGCCAAGGTGGTGGCGGTGGCGGCCGACGGCGTGGTGCGGGGCAAGCGGGCACTCAGCCTGGAGGCCGGTGTCAGCGCCGGCGTGGTCGACGGGCTGATCGACGACGGCGTGCTGGAGACCGTGGCGCTGGCCCCCGAGCGGATCGCCGAGCCGCCCGATCCCGACCATCCGCACGACGCCCTGTCCGAGCCGCAGGCCGAGGCGGCGCGCGCGCTGATCGCCACGCTCACCGTGCCGCCCCCCGGCGGGGGCGCGGCGGGGGAGGGCGGCGTGACGCTGCTCGAAGGCGTGACTGGGTCGGGCAAGACGGAGGTCTATTTCGAGGTCGTGGCCGAGGCCCTGCGCCGGGGCGTGCAATCCCTGGTGCTGATGCCGGAGATCGCGCTCACCGCCCAGTTCCTCGACCGCTTTGCCAAGCGATTCGGCGTGCGGCCCGCCGCCTGGCATTCCGGGGTCGGCGGGCGACGGCGCGAGCGTATCCGGGCCGGGGTGGCGTCCGGCGAGGTGCAGGTGGTGGTGGGCGCCCGCTCGGCCCTGTTCCTGCCGTTCCGCCAGCTCGGCCTGATCGTGGTCGATGAGGAGCACGAGGGCGCCTACAAGCAGGATGACGGCGTCTGCTACCACGCCCGCGACATGGCGGTGGTGCGCGGCAAGCTGGAAAACGCCGCGGTGGTGCTGGCCTCGGCCACCCCCGCGATCGAGACAAGGGTCAATGCCGAGCGCGGCCGCTACCGCAGGGTGGTGATGCCCGAACGCTTCGGCGGACGGCGGCTGCCGGAGATCCGCGCCATCGACATGCGGGCCGAGAAGGTGCCGCGCGGGCGTTATCTGTCGCCGAGCCTGGTCGCGGCCATCGCCGAGACCAACGCCCGGGGGGAGCAGGCGCTGCTCTTCCTCAACCGCCGCGGCTACGCCCCGCTCACCCTGTGCCGGGCCTGCGGCCATCGCTACCAATGCCCGAACTGCTCGACCTGGCTCGTCGAGCACCGCTTCCGCCGGGCGCTGGTCTGCCACCATTGCGGCCATGCCGAGCGGCGGCCCGAGGCCTGCACCGAGTGCGGCACCTTCGACAACCTGACCGCCTGCGGTCCGGGCGTCGAGCGCATCGCCGAGGAGGTTTCCGCCACCTTTCCGGACAGGCGGGTGATCGTCTTGTCGAGCGACTTTCCCGGCGGGGCCGAACGCCTGCGGGCCGAACTCCAGACCGTGGCCGAGGGTGGCTGCGACATCGTCGTCGGCACCCAGCTCGTCGCCAAGGGCCACAACTTCCCGCATCTGACTCTGGTCGGCGTGCTCGACGCCGATATCGGCCTCACCTCCGGCGATCCGCGGGCCGCCGAGCGCACCTTCCAGCTGCTCCAGCAGGTCACCGGCCGCGCCGGGCGCGGCGAGAAGCCGGGCCGGGCCCTCGTCCAGACCTACCAGCCCGAGCATCCGGTGATCGCCGCCCTCATCTCGGGCGACGCCGAGCGCTTCTATGCCGAGGAGACGGCGGCACGCGAGGTCGCCGGCCTGCCGCCCTTCGGGCGCCTCGCAGCGCTCGTCATCTCCTGCACCGACCGCGAGGCCGCCGAGGCCCATGGCCGGGCGCTCGCCCGCGTCGCCGAGCCGCCGCCCGGCGTGATGGTGCTCGGCCCCGCCGAGGCGCCGCTGGCGCTGGTGCGCGGCCGCTACCGCTTCCGCCTCCTGGTCAAGACCGAGCGCGAGATCGACCTCCAGAGCTACCTGCGCGACTGGCTCGCCCGGGGGCCTAAAGCCCGGGGAAATCTGAAGGTCGGGATCGACGTCGATCCGCAAAGCTTCCTGTAAGCCACGGTCCGATCAGCGCGAACCGGCGCGACGCTGGGCGAGGCGCATTCCCTGGCTGGGTTCTCAACGGTGATTGCCGCATTCTGCGATCGAAATCTCACTGCGGCAGCACCCGAATGATACCGCCGCGGGGGGGCGAGAGGTGGGAAGGGGCGGCGCCGCCCC
>JAEWKL010000474.1 GCA_023386115.1 Pseudomonadota bacterium | reverse complement strand
CCCATAGACCATGCCGGCCCGCTAGCGGCCGTCCAGTGAACAAGAAGACGTAAGGACCCCGCCTCCATGAAGCTGCCGAACAAGCTCGGACCCATCCACTTCATCGGCATCGGCGGGATCGGCATGTCCGGCATCGCCGAGGTGATGCACAATCTCGGCTACACGGTGCAGGGCTCGGACGCGTCCGACAACGCCAATGTCCGCCGCCTCTCCGAGAAGGGCATCCGCACCTTCGTGGGCCACCGGGCCGAGAACCTGGCCGACGCCGCCCTGGTGGTGGTCTCGACCGCGATCCGCCGCGACAACCCGGAGCTGGTCTCCGCCCGCGAGCGCCGCCTGCCGGTGGTGCGCCGGGCCGAGATGCTGGCCGAGCTGATGCGCTTCAAGTCCTGCGTCGCGGTGGCCGGCACCCACGGCAAGACCACCACGACCTCGCTCGTCGCCACCCTGCTCGATGCCGGCGGCCTCGATCCGACGGTCATCAACGGCGGCATCATCAACGCCTACGGCACCAATGCCCGCATGGGCGAGGGCGACTGGATGGTGGTGGAGGCCGACGAATCCGACGGCACCTTCCTGAAGCTGCCGGCCGACATCGCCATCGTCACCAACATCGACCCCGAGCACCTCGACCATTTCGGCTCGTTCGACGCGATCAAGGATGCCTTCCGCGCCTTCATCGACAACATCCCGTTCTACGGCTTCGCGGTGATGTGCATCGACCATCCGACGGTGCAGGATCTCGTCGGGCGGATCGAGGACCGGCGCATCGTCACCTACGGGGAGAACCCGCAGGCCGACGTCCGCCTGATCGACGTCGACCTGAAGGGCGGCCAGAGCCGGTTCCGGGTGATGATCCGCGACCGCCGCCCCGGCTTCCGGATGGAGATGGAGGACCTGGTCCTGCCGATGCCGGGCAAGCACAACGCGCTCAACGCCACCGCGGCCCTCGCGGTCGCCCACGAGCTCGGCGTGTCGCCCGAGGCGATCCGCAAGGCGCTGTCGAATTTCGGCGGCGTCAAGCGGCGCTTCACCCGCACCGGCGAGTGGAATGGCGTCCAGATCTTCGACGATTACGGCCACCACCCGGTCGAGATCCGGGCGGTGCTCAAGGCCGCCCGCGCCTCGACCGACGGTTGCGTGGTCGCGGTAGTGCAGCCCCACCGCTACTCGCGCCTCGCCTCGCTGTTCGACGATTTCTGCACCTGCTTCAACGACGCCGACACGGTGATCGTCGCCCCCGTCTACGCCGCCGGCGAGGCGCCGATCGAGGGCATCGACCGCGACGCCCTGGTGGCGGGCCTCACCTCCCGCGGCCACCGCAACGCCATCGCCCTCGAGCGCACGGAGGACCTGGCCGGCATCGTCGGCGGGCTCGCGCGCGCCGGCGACTACGTGGTGTGTCTGGGGGCCGGCAACATCACCCAATGGGCCTACGCGCTTCCGGGCGAGCTTGCCGCGAGCAGCGAGAAGGCGGCGTGAGGCGCGGCCCTCAGGACGCGTCCGGGACGAGATCCTCGATCTCGACCCGGAGCGCCCGGGCGAGCCGCCGGTAGAGCTGGACGTCGCCGATGCTCTCGCCGCGCTCGAGCGCGCCCAGGCGCTCCTCCGGCACGCCCGCATGCCGGGCGAGTTCCGCCGCGCTCACACCCCGCTTGCCGCGCCAGAAGGCGAGGGGGGTCGGCGCGGCCCGCAAGGCGTCGAGGTCGTCCCCGCTCAGCAACTCGTCTTCGCCGGTACGCAGGCGCTCCAGGGAGGCGGCGAGGGTGTGGGCCTCCGTCGCCTCCTCGGCGAGGTCGCGCAGCCGCTCGAACTCCGCCTCCGGCAGGATCACGATCGCCTCGCCGGCGGGCGTCTTGGTGCGGACGATGGTCATGACTCTACCCGTAGACCGAGCCTCGCGGCCCGACATCGTGCACAATGATCGCTGCGTCCTCGCTCGTGAAGAGGACGCGCCAATCGCCGACCCGCAGCCTGTAGCCCGGCACGCCCCGCATCGCCCGCATGTTGTTGGCCAGCGACCCGGGATCCCGGGCGACCTGATCGAGCTTGCCGCGGATCGGCGCCTCGGCATCGGCCGGCATCCGGGCGAGCGCCCGCGCGGCTTTCCAGGTGTAGACGACCGTCCTGGCCATCTCCGCCGGTCTCCATTTTCCCTTGCGTCAACTCTAGAGTGCTCCGCCCCCGCGCGTCGAGCCGGAACCGAACCATGACCTCCGCCGCCATCCTCGCCGCCCTGGAGCCCGCCGCCTTGCGCGGCCGCCTCCTGCCCGACCATCCGCTCGCCGACCTGACCTGGTTCCGGGTCGGGGGCCCGGCCGACGTGCTGTTCACGCCCGCCGACGAGGAGGACCTCGCCGCGGCGCTGGCCGCCTTGCCGCCTCAGGTGCCCGTGACGGTGATCGGGCTCGGCTCGAACCTGATCGTGCGCGACGGCGGCGTGCCGGGCCTCGTCATCCGCCTCGGCGGCAAGGCCTTCGGCTCGGTCACGATCGAGGGCGAGACGATCCGGGCCGGCGCGGCCGTGCCCGACATGAAGCTCGCCCGCGCCGCGGCGGAGGCCGGGCTCGACGGCCTCGCCTTCTACCGCGGCATCCCGGGCTCGATCGGCGGGGCGCTGCGGATGAATGCCGGCGCGCATGGCGGGGAGACCACCGACGTGCTGATCGAGGCGCGCGCCGTCGACCGCTCGGGCGCCGTGCACGTGCTGACCCATTCCGACATGGGCTTTGCCTATCGCCACTGCTCGGCGCCCGCCGACCTGATCTTCACCCAGGCGACCTATCGCGGCCGGCCCGGCGACCGGGCCGCGATCGAGGCCGAGATGGAACGGGTCACCGCGGCCCGGGAGGCGGCGCAGCCGATCCGTGAGCGCACCGGCGGCTCGACCTTCAAGAACCCCGAAGGCGGCAAGGCCTGGCAGCTCGTCGACGCCGCCGGGTGCCGCGGCCTGACCCGCGGCGGCGCGCAGGTGTCGGAGATGCACTGCAACTTCCTGATCAACCGCGGCGGCGCGACGGCCGCGGACATCGAGGGCCTGGGCGAGGAGGTGCGGGCGCGGGTGCGCGAGACCTCCGGCATCGACCTGCATTGGGAGATCAGGCGCATCGGCGTCGCCGCGCGCTGATTCGCGAATCACCCGGGCGATCAGCGCCGCGAGGCCCGGACGGTAACCATGTGGGCCGTCCCGGTCCGGCGCCGCCTCGAGGCGCTCCACGCCTCCCCGGGGCCGGCCCCGGCCCGGGCTCCGGCCCCGCGGAGAGGCATGTAAGTTACTGCAAACAAGACGCTTCCCGGGTCCGGGCCGACCGGCCGGGCGCTCCTGATCCCGCCTCCCGGCTCGGCGTGGCGCCTCGGCGACGGGGTCCGCCGGGGGTGTGCGATCCGTGTGCGCGGAGCGAAAACTTTACCGGATATTTACCAGCGAGTTCGAGAGTTGGCGTTAACGGCGCATCAAGCACTTGGATGCCGGGCGTGAGCCGTGCCGACCCCTCGCGACGACGACATGCCGGCCCTGGCGACCGGTATGCCGGTGGCGCGGCGGGCCGGCACAGCGAAGCCCGGACGTTCCAGGACAGCCCTGCGCCGGAGATCGCAGCCCGTGCCGGGTATCGTTTTCGGTGAACTCGCCCCATGGATGGTGGTGGACGCTTCCCTGAGCCGCTGACCGCCGCCGGCTATGCCGGCGCGGAGGCCGGCATGCCCGCCCCCGGGGCGGCGCCGGCCCGGAGCGGTCCCTCGCGCGAGTCGCGTTTCGCCCGCGTCCTGCCGCGGTTCCTGCGCCCGCGCCGCGCCTCGGTGGCGGTGCCGATCGAGCGGCGGATGCCGCGCCATCTCGGGATGGGCCTGGCCTTCGGGTTCTTCGGCCTCGTCGCGGTGGCCGGCTTCGTCTCCGGCGGCGGCTACGCCGAGGTCTCGGCCCGCTACGGCACCCTCGGCGACATGGCCGCCCGCGCGTTGGGCTTCGGCCTCGACAAGGTCACGATCACCGGTCTGGTGCAGCTGCGCTCGGCCGAGATCCTGAAGGCCGCCGGCATCGACCAGCGCAACTCGCTGCCCTTCCTCAGCGTGGTCGACGTGCGCGACCGCCTGTCCACCGTGCCGCTGATCGGCGCGGTCTCGGTGCGCAAGATCTATCCCCGCGAGCTCCTGGTCACGCTCACCGAGCGCGAGCCGAGCGCCCTGTGGCAGCGCAACGGCGAGATCGCCGTCATCGCCGCCGACGGCACGGTGATCGACCAGATGCGCGACGGCCGCTTCTCCGACCTGCCGCTGGTGGTGGGCGACGAGGCGAACCTGCGCACCAAGGAGTATCTCGCGCTCCTCGAGGCTGCCGGGCCCCTCCGGGAGCGGATCCGGGCCGGCACCCTGGTCTCGGGGAGGCGCTGGACCCTCAAGCTCGACGGCATCGACGTGCGCCTGCCCGAGGCCGGCGCCCGCGACGCGGTGACCCGCCTCGTCAAGCTCGAGGCCGAGTCGAGCCTGCTCGAGAAGGACATCATCGCGGTCGACCTGCGGCTGCCCGACCGGGTGGTGGTGCGGCTGACCGAGGAGGGCGCGGCGGCGCGCCTGGAGGCCCAGAAGAAGCAGAAGAAACCGAAGGGAACCGAGACATGACCCGCGCGCGAGACGTGACGCCCGCAGGTCTTCCGGGATCTGTGCCCGCCGGTCCCACCCGCCCCGCCATCACCGTTTCCTCGTCCGTGAGCGTCGCGTCATGAGTCTCCTCCAGCACGGTCTGACGCCGCGCTTAAAGCCGCTCTCGGCGCGCCGGAGCGCGACCCTGTCGGTGCTCGACATCGGCACCAGCAAGATCGTCTGCCTCGTCGCCGAGCTGCAGCCGGTCGAGACGCTGGCGACGTTGCGCGGCCGCACCCACCTCGCCCGCATCATCGGCATCGGCCACCAGCGCTCGCTGGGCCTTAAGGGCGGCGCCGTGGTCGATCTCGAGGCGGCCGAGACCGCGATCCGCCAAGCGGTCCACGCCGCCGAGCGCATGGCCCGGGTCGAGGTGCAGTCGGTCATCGTCAGCCTCTCGGGCGGGCGTCTCGGGTCGCAGCATTTTGACGCCAAGGTCCCGGTGCGCACCGGCGCCGTCACCGGCTCGGACGTGCAGCGGGTGCTGGAGGCGGCGAGCACCCACAGCATCAGCCCGGGGCGCGCGGTGCTGCACGCCCTGCCGACCGGCTACTCCCTCGACCAGCAGAGCGCGGTGGTCGATCCGTCCGGCATGCTCGGCGAGCGCCTCGGCGTCGACCTGCACGTCGTCACGGCCGAGATCGCCGCCGCCCGCAACCTGATGCTGGCGGTGGAGAACACCCATCTGCGGGTCGAGGCGGTGATCGCCACCCCCTACGCCTCGGGCCTCTCGGCGCTGGTCGACGACGAGGCCGAGATGGGCGTCGCCGTCGTCGACATGGGCGGCGGCACGACGAGCGTCGGGGTCTTCTCCGGCGGCCACCTCGTCCATGTCGACGCGCTGGCGGTGGGGGGCCACCACGTCACCATGGACATCGCCCGGGGCCTCTCGACCCGGGTGGCGGCGGCCGAGCGGCTGAAGACCCTCTACGGCGCCGCCATGGCGACGGCGTCCGACGAGCGCGACATGATCGCGGTCCACGGCGTCGACGAGGACGAGCGCGACCTGCCGCACCACATCCCGAAATCGCACCTCGTGCGGATCATCCGCCCACGGGTCGAGGAGGTGCTGGAGCTGGTGCGCGACCGCCTGCGCAATGCCGGCTTCGCCGCCCAGGCCGGGCGCCGCGTGGTGCTGACCGGCGGCGCCAGCCAGCTCGTCGGGCTGCCGGAGGTCGCCCGCCGCATCCTGCAGGGGCAGGTCCGGATCGGCCGGCCCCTCGGCATCAAGGGGCTGCCCGAGGCCGCCAAGGGGCCGGCCTTCTCGGCCGCCGTCGGCCTCCTGGTCTACCCCCAGGTCTCTCACGTCGAGCATTTCGAGCCGCGCGGCCAGTCCGGCCACGCGGGCCTCGGCTCCGACACCTACCTCTCCAAGGTCGGACGCTGGATCCGGGAGAGCTTCTAACGGGATCGCCTCCCGGCGCGGGCCCCGGAAACGGGCCGTGCCGGCGGGCGGGACGGCAAACGGCGCCGCTCAAGGCGCCACCAGAAACGTAACGATCATCAGAGGCTCGCGCATCATGGCCATCTCCCTGCAAGCTCCGGACATCCGCGAACTGAAGCCCCGCATCACCGTGTTCGGCGTCGGCGGCGCCGGCGGCAATGCCGTCAACAACATGATCGAGTCGGGCCTCCTCGGCTGCGAGTTCGTGGTCGCCAACACCGATGCCCAGGCGCTGACCTCCTCGAAGGCCGAGCGCGTGATCCAGATGGGCATCGGGGTGACGCAGGGCCTCGGCGCCGGCTCGCAGCCCGATGTCGGCCGCGCCGCCGCCGAGGAGGTGATCGACGAGATCCGCGATCAGCTCTCGGGCGCCCATATGTGCTTCATCACCGCCGGCATGGGCGGCGGGACCGGCACCGGCGCGGCCCCGGTCATCGCCCGCACCGCCCGCGACATGGGCATCCTCACGGTCGGCGTCGTCACCAAGCCGTTCCAGTTCGAGGGCGTGCGCCGCATGCGCACCGCCGAATCCGGCATCAACGAGCTGCAGCAGGCCGTCGACACCCTGATCGTGATCCCGAACCAGAACCTGTTCCGGGTCGCCAACGAGAAGACCACCTTCGCGGACGCCTTCGCGATGGCCGACCAGGTGCTCTATTCGGGCGTCGCCTGCATCACCGACCTGATGGTGAAGGAGGGTCTCATCAACCTCGACTTCGCCGACGTGCGGGCGATCATGCGCGGCATGGGCAAGGCCATGATGGGCACCGGCGAGGCCTCGGGCGAGAAGCGCGCCAACCGCGCCGCGGAAGCCGCGATCGCCAACCCGCTCCTCGACGACGTCTCGATGAAGGGCGCCCGCGGCCTACTGATCTCGATCACCGGCGGCAACGACCTCACCCTCTACGAGCTCGACGAGGCCGCCACCCGCATCCGCGAGGAGGTCGATTCCGACGCCAACATCATCCTGGGCGCGACCTTCGACGAGAGCCTCGACGGCATCATCCGGGTCTCGGTCGTCGCCACCGGCATCGAGCCGGCGCTGATCAACGCCAACGCGATCGGCTCGCCGGAGATCGCCCAGACCGAGCAGCGCATCGCCGAGGTCGCCGAGCGCCTGCGCGCCGAGGCCCGCGCCCGCGCCACGCAGACCCAGGCGACGCCGACCTTTCGCTCCGCCGCCCA
>JAEWKL010000346.1 GCA_023386115.1 Pseudomonadota bacterium | reverse complement strand
CGGTGAGCGTGCGCCCGCGTCCGTTGCGGGTCACGGCGCCGCGCTGCCTGCTCATCGGCTCCTCGACCGGCGGCCCGCGGGCGGTGGGGGAGGTGCTGGAGGGGATCGGCGCCGCGACCCTGCGGCGCGTGCCGGTCCTGATCGTCCAGCACATGCCGCCGGTCTTCACCGCGGTCTTCGCCGAGCATCTCGGCGCCCGGATCGGCCTGCCGGCGGCGGAGGCCAGGCACGGCGAGCCGGTGCGGCCTGGCGTCGTCTACGTCGCCCCCGGCGGGCGCCATATGGGTCTCTCCGGCACCGCGAACGAGGCGGTGATCCAGCTCAACGACGGCCCGCCGGTCAATTTCTGCCGGCCCGCGGTCGACGTGATGTTCCGCGACGCCGCGGAGGTCTACGGCGCCGCGACCCTGTCGGTGGTGCTCACCGGCATGGGCTCGGACGGCACCAAGGGGGCCAAGGCGCTGGTCGATGCCGGCGGCGTCATGCTCGCCCAGGACGAGGCGACCTCGACCGTCTGGGGCATGCCCGGCAGCCTGGTGAAGGCCGGCTACGCCCACGAAATCCTGCCGCTGCCGGCCATCGGCCCGGCCCTGCGGACCGCCATCGGCGGACCGGGCCACTGATGTCCATCCTGCCACGGATCCCGGGGAGGATGCCGCGTCGATGACCGAGACCGAGTTCGATTTCCTCCGCCTCTACCTCAAGCAGCGCTCCGGCCTCGCCCTGACGGCGGAGAAGCGCTACCTGGTCGAGAGCCGCCTGTCGCCGGTCTGCCGGCGTTTCAACCTCGGCGGGCTGACCGAGCTGATCGGCTGTCTGCGGCTCGCCCGCGACAGCGCCATCGAGCGCGCGGTGGTCGAGGCGATGACCACCAACGAGACCTTCTTCTTCCGCGACCGCACGCCGTTCGATCTGTTTCGCGATGTGCTGCTGCCCGGGGCGCTGACGGCCCGGGCCGGCCAGCGGCGCCTGCGGATCTGGTGCGCCGCCGCCTCGACCGGCCAGGAGCCGTACTCGCTGGCGATGCTGCTCGCGGAAGCAGCACCCCGGCTCGCCGGCTGGCGGGTCGAGATCGTCGCCACCGATCTCTCGACCGAGGTGCTGGAGAAGGCCAGGCTCGGCCTCTACAATCAGTTCGAGGTCCAGCGCGGCCTGCCCGTGCAGCTGATGCTCAAGCACTTCACCCAGGTCGGCGAGCAGTGGCGCATCGCGGAATCCCTGCGCCAGATGGTCGATTTCCGGCCGCTCAACCTGCTGCAGCCGTTCGAGCAGCTCGGCACCTTCGACATCGTCTATTGCCGCAACGTGCTGATCTACTTCGACACGGTGACCAAGGCCGACGTGCTGCGCCGGATCGCCGACCAGCTCGCCCCGGACGGCGCGGTGCTGCTCGGCGCCGCCGAGACGGTGATCGGCATCACCGAGGCGCTGACGCCCGATCCCGAGCATCGCGGCCTCTATCGCCACGCCAGGGCCGGCGCGAGCCCGAGTGTCGTGGTCCCGAGCGTCGTGACACCGAGCCTCGGGACATCGACCGGACCGACGCCCACGGCGGCCGTGGTTGGCCTGCGCTGGGCGGCGCGCTGAGGCGCAGGCCTCGCGGCGATCGGAAAGCGGGCGGCGCAGCTCGGCCCCCCGGCGCAAGGAACCGTCCGGCCTCGCCGTATCGGGCCGGCGCCGTGGCCGGGAGGCGGCCGGGCGCGCCTCACCCACGCGAAGGGCGCGAGGCCATACGCCGATCTCCGCGTCGCCACAGCCCTGCGCAAGGTGGCCGGGGGAGGATGACGGGGTGTCCGGGCGATGCCCCAGTCTCCGGGACCCGACATCCCCTCCAAGGTTCAGGGCCTGCTCGCTTCGTCTCGGCCGATCTGACACCCGCCCGGGTCATCCCGGTCTCCGCCTGCGCGGCCGTGGATCGGCGCGGCGGGTGAAGCCGATCCGCGGAAACAAGATCCGTTGAACGCGTCGAGCGGACAGGCTTGGTCCGCTGAGATCGATCACGCGCGGTCCGCCGGGGACGCGGATCGTCCGCCGATGCGGGCGCCGGGCGCATGCACCCCGGGACGGCATGTGACCCCGGGAGGCATCAACCCAGGACGGGTCGGAGCTAGACCGGCGCCTCGTCCGGCGAGCCCAGCCCCGCAACATTCCCCCCATGCACCAACGAAAAAACCCCGCCGGAGCGGGGTTCTTTCGTCCGTCCGACCCGATTGGGGCCGGTCGTCAGACCGCGATGCGGTCCTCGTCCTCGGTCGGCTCGCGCAGCACGTAGCCGCGGCCCCAGACCGTCTCGATGTAGTTCTTGCCCTGGCTGGCATTCGCGAGCTTCTTGCGGAGCTTGCAGATGAACACGTCGATGATCTTCAGCTCGGGCTCGTCCATGCCGCCGTAGAGATGGTTCAGGAACATCTCCTTGGTGAGCGTGGTGCCCTTGCGCAGGCTGAGGAGCTCCAGCATCTGGTACTCCTTGCCGGTGAGGTGCACCCGGGCGCCCGACACCTCGACGGTCTTCTGGTCGAGGTTCACGATCAGGTCGCCGGTGGTGATCACCGACTGCGCGTGGCCCTTCGACCGGCGCACGATCGCGTGGATTCTCGCGACCAGTTCATCTTTGTGGAAAGGTTTGGTGAGGTAATCATCGGCTCCGAAGCCGAGGCCCTTCACCTTGTCCTCGATCCCGGCCATGCCGGAGAGGATCAGGATCGGGGTCTTCACCTTCGCCACCCGCAGCGAACGCAGAACCTCGTAGCCCGACATGTCAGGCAGGTTCAGGTCCAGCAGGATGATGTCGTAGTCGTACAGCTTGCCGAGATCGACACCTTCCTCGCCGAGGTCGGTCGTGTAGGTGTTAAAATTCTCGGACTTGAGCATCAGTTCGATGCTCTGCGCTGTCGCGCTGTCGTCCTCGATCAGAAGTACCCGCATCTCAGGTCCCCAAGCCCTGGCCCTCAAGGGTTAAGGCAAGCCCCCGCCGCCCGTCTCCCACCGGCCCGTGGGGGACGCCCGTTATCTTCCGAACCGCGACGCTATGCCTGAACGGTTAACAAACCCTGCTCCGGTCCCGCAAGCGGTTAGGAAACCGCCTGACGGGCCGGCCCCTTGCGGGTCGGCGTTCCGTTCCGGCCGAATCGCGTTAGCATACCTGCATCCGCCCCTGACGGGCGGCCTAAATGACTCGCATCATTGAGGCCTGCCCTGATGTTGCGCCCGCGCCACGCTCCGGAGAACCTCCGGAGACCCGCCGCGGATCCCATCTGCCTCAGTGTTAAGGAGAGGGGTAAATGGATCGTTGATGGAATCCGGCAATGGCAGCATCACGGTCCGGGAAATGGTCTCGTATCAACAGGATGGTGCCATGAGCGGGTTCACGGGCGGGTCCCGGCCCGGAGGAGGGCGCTTCGACGCCGCCCACGCGGCTTTGGCGGGCATCGAGGAGGTCGAGATCTTCGGCCGGGTGGTGGCGGTGCGCGGCCTCCTCATCGAGATCGCCGGCCCGGTGGCGGCGATGCGGCTGGGCGGCCGGCTCGACGTCGTGGTGAACGAGGCCGCCGGCACCGCCGTGCCCTGCGAGGTCATCGGCTTCTCCGGGCCCCACGCGCTGGCGATGCCGTTCGGCTCGCTCCAGGGCGTGCGCCGGGGCTGCCCGGCCC
>JAEWKL010000340.1 GCA_023386115.1 Pseudomonadota bacterium | reverse complement strand
CCTCGGGGCGCTGGTCCTCGCGCCGGTCGAGGGCGATCTCCTGGCCCGCACCATGCCGGAGGCCTTGCACCAGCGGCTCGCCGCCAGCAGCACCCGGGCCCGGGTCGCCATCGCCCGCAGCTTCGGCGCGGCGGTCGCCGCCGATCCCTGGCGCGGGGCCAGCTACGGCACCTCCGGGCGCTTCCAGGACACGCCGGTGGCCGAGCGGATCGAGCCCGAGATGCGCTTCATGCTGGCGGTCGGGCACCCACATAACAGCTTCCTTCAGGTCTGGGCCGAACTCGGTCTCGTCGGCGCGACGCTCTCGGGCCTCGTCCTGGTCCTGACCTTGCGGGCCCTGGCGGCCTGGGGAACGCCCGCCCGCAGCACCGCCCTGGCGCTCCTGGCGGCGGCCGGGATCGTCGCCTTCGTGGAGCACGGCGCCTGGCAGGCCTGGTGGACCGCCGGCGTCGGCGCGGCCATCGCCTGGCTGCGCGCCCTGAATTATCCGATAGAAGCCCTAACAACAGAGCGGTGATCGCCATGACCGACACGCAGCGCGAGGCTTTCGACGTCGATCTCTTCGTGATCGGCGGCGGCTCAGGCGGGGTGCGGGCGGCGCGCATCGCCGCCGGCTACGGCGCGCGGGTGCAGCTCGCCGAGGAGTATCGGGTCGGCGGCACCTGCGTGATCCGCGGCTGCGTGCCCAAGAAGCTGATGGTCTATGCCGGCCGGTTCGCGGACGAGTTCGAGGACGCCGCCGGCTTCGGCTGGGAGGTCGGCACCCCGCGCTTCGACTGGGCGACCCTGAAGGCCCGGCGCGACGCCGAGGTGACGCGGCTCGAGGGCATCTACGCCACCAACCTGATGCGGGCCGGCGTCGAGGTGGTGGCCGACCGCGCGGTGATCGAGGATCCGCACAATGTGCGCCTGGTCCGCTCGGGGAATCTGGTGCGCGCCCGCCACATCCTGGTCGCGGTCGGTGCCCATCCGGTCAAGGAGCCGCTGATCCCTGGCGCCGAGCTCGCCATCACGTCGAACGAGGTGTTCGAGCTGGAGACCCAGCCGGAGCGCATCCTCGTCGTCGGCGGCGGCTACATCGCGGTCGAGTTCGCGGGCGTCTTCGCGTCCCTCGGCACCCGCACCACCCTGCTCCACCGCGGTGACCGGCTCCTGCGCGGGTTCGACGGCGAAATCCGCCAGGCCCTTGGCGAGGCCTATGCCAGGCGGATGGACCTGCGCCTGAACACGACCGTCCACCGCCTCGACCGGCGCGACGGCGCGATTCTCGCCACGCTGCACGACGGCAGCGAGCTTCTGGTCGATCAGGTGCTGGTCGCGACCGGACGGCGCCCCAACGTCGCGGGCCTCGGGCTGGAGAAGGCCGGCATCGCCCTCGACGCGGCCGGCGCGATCCCCGTCGACCGCTTCTCGCAGACCGCCGCACCCTCGATCTACGCCGTCGGCGACGTCACCAACCGCGCGGCGCTCACGCCGATCGCGATCCGCGAGGGCCACGCCTTCGCCGACACGGTGTTCGGGGGCAAGCCCTGGGCCGTCGATCACGGCCTGATCCCGACCGCCGTGTTCTCGACCCCGGAGATCGGCGTGGTCGGCCACGGCGAGGAGGTGGCGCGCCGCCTCTGCGGCGAGATCGACGTCTACGAGGCCCGCTTCCGGCCGATGAAGGCGACCCTGTCGGGCCGCGACGAGCGGATCCTGATGAAGATCATCGTCGAGCGGGCGAGCGACCGGGTGGTCGGCGTCCACGTGCTGGGCCACGATGCCGGCGAGATCATCCAGGCCGTCGGCATCGCGGTGACGATGGGGGCGACGAAGGCCGATTTCGACCGCACCATCGCGGTCCATCCCACCGCCGGCGAGGAGCTGGTGACGATGCGCACGCCCTCGGTGGTGAAGCAGCCGGTGGCGGTGGGGTGAAGGGTGTGAAATTGGGGGATGATGCGCTCCGGCGCCGTCCCCCAGCTGGTTGCACGTCCGGTTCACGAGATGACGCATCAACATCACTCGTTGGCCTGACTGATTGCGGCTGAGTGACTGTGGGGCGACAAGACAGCCTTCGGTGATATTAGAGATAATACAAGTTATTTGCTCAATTGCGCCGTAAATTACAGAAATTTGCTAGTTTTTATGAGAAAATTTTACATAATTAAATATCGCTAGCGACACCCTTCGGACCATGTTTCCTGCGAAGCTTGAGCATTCGCTGACCGGGCAGATGACGGCTTGGTGCAGAAAATACGGCGTTATCAAAGCCTTATGGGAATGATCGGTCCACTCATGATCGAGCGTCGCCCCATGCGCGGGCTTAGTAGTTACGCAAGGTTATTCAGGTATGGACGTGGGCGTCACGCAGGATTGGCCATGTCGATGCAAAATTCTCCTGCTCCACGTCATGCCTTGAAATATACCTGCATTCTGGCTGTCATGATTGCGATCATGTCTGGCCTGATGGTGCTGAGGCTCGGTTTCTGCGTCATTATTCCGAGTGTTTTATGCAACAAAAATATCTATATTGACAATTTCCAAGCAGTCCTTATCACAATTCCGTTCATTTTCTTTGCATATTATTATCTTAAAAGAAGAAATGACATGATAGCCGCTATGGCGCTGATGATACCGCCATGCTTTGCGTTGAACTGGATTTTTGCTTTTGAGGTGGGTTATACAATATTTTACATCGGAAGAGATTACCGGTTGATCGATGTTGATCTTGCCGCATGGGACACTGCTCTTGGTTTTGACTGGTCTGCATATTTCCGCTGGGTGGTGTCGAGTCCGATCACCAATGGTGTGCTGGCCTGCGCATATCAGGCGATCTGGTAGCAGTCTTTCGCTCTGATGGGCGTTTTCAGTGTCAAGAAGAGGTTGTGGGACTTCGCGCGCCTTCAGATTTCGCTTCCTCTATCATTCGGACTGACTTGCGTCGTGGCGACGTTCCTGCCAGCGATCGGCGCCTATCACTTCCACGGAATGACGCCGGCCGGGCATCCGGGCATTGCGATCACATTCACCGACCGCGCGGCGGCACCGTTGTTGTGGCTTCGGCAGACGGAGCTTCAGGCTGTGATGCCCGATTTTACCGAGCTACGCCTGATCTCCTTTCCGTCATGGCACGCCGCAGCGGCGGTAATCTTCATGCTGTCTGCGTGGTCGGTGCCGGTTCTTCGATGGCTGGGCCTCGTGCTCAATGTCCTCATGCTGGCCGCAACGCCAGTTCAGGGCGCCCACTACATCTCTGACATGATCGTAGGAGCGGGCATCGGGGGGTTGCCTTCGCGATCAGCGCCTGGGCCCTCCAAAGTGCTACCACCGGCTTGGAGAGGCGTGCGCAGTCGAACGACCTCGACCTCTGGACCGTCAGGGGTCATCGGCGAGCCCGGATCGTCCCGGCAGGCACTCCGAGCGACGACCCATAGGTCGTCGTCAGCGCCCGCGGGTTCCCCTCCACCCGTGCCGGGTACGAGATCGTGCGGACCTGGCCCGGATTGCAATCGAGGGCGGTCATGCGGATCAGGCTCGCACGGGAAAGGTCGTGCTCGGTGACGGCCGTCTCGCCGGGACCGCGGGATTGCGCCAGGCAGGCGGTGAAGGCGACCGAGCCGTAGGCGGCGAGCGGGTACGGGTGCCAGCCATCGGCACCGAGCGGACTCGGGCGCTCCAGGATCCAGGCGGCGCTTGCCCCCGAGACGTGCCGGCCGCCCGGCGCCGTCAGGTCGAAGGCCTGGAGCATCGTGCCGGCGGTCTCGTTCTTCAGGTTGAAGCGCACCGTCGCGGGGTCGAGGACCGTCAGGATCGCGCTGAGGCAGTCGCCCGGCTCGACCGCGAGGCCGAGGGGCCGGGGGGCGTTGTCCTCAGCCCTCGCCCACCATTGCACCCAGGTCTCGTACCGGGCCTCGGCCCCGTCCCAGGCCTGGAGCGAGCCGATCTGCGGCAGGCTGGCGTTGCGGTAGAGGCCCTGCCCGTCGAGGCCGATCCAGGCCGAGGCGCGGGCCCGACGGCCCGGCTCCCCCGTCACGGCCGGCACCTGCCAGCGCGCCATCACGCCGACGAGGCTGCGCCCGTGGAGCGCCGTGAGCGAGGCCCCCGACCAGTTCACGCTGCGGCGCACCGGCGCGGAGGGGTGGGGGCGTGCGATCAGGAGTGGTGGAGCCGCGACCGGCCGCGGCACTTCCACGACGCGCAGGGACCGGCC
>JAEWKL010000319.1 GCA_023386115.1 Pseudomonadota bacterium | reverse complement strand
GCCTCGGCTGGGCCGTCACGCTCCTGCTCCTCGCGGGCGCCGGCGCCGCGATCGGGTTCGTGCCCGCCCTCGCGCCCGTGCGCGAGCGCCTGGAGGCGCTCCTCGTCCAGCGCCAGGGCGTCGAGGGCCAGGCGCCGGAGGCCGGCGAGGCGCAAGCCGAGCCGGTCTTCCGGCCGAGCAAGCAGCAGCGCGCGAGCTTCGGCATCGAAACGGTGCAGGCCCGGGACTTCCGGCCCGAGGGTTTTGCGGAGGGCCGGATCACCGTCAACGAGGACGACAACGTCCCGGTCTACACGCCCTATGCGGGCCGGGTGACCAAGGTGATGGTCCGGGCCGGCGACCGGGTGAAGGCCAACCAGGTGCTGTTCACCCTGGAGGCCGCCGACATGGTCTCCGCCCTCAACGACTTCCAGGCGGCGACGAACGCGCTCGCCAAGAACTCGGCCCTGCTCAAGCTCAACCAGACCGTGGCGGCCCGGCTCCAGGAGCTGTTCCAGGCGAAGGCGGTGGCCCTGAAGGACTGGCAGCAGGCCCAGAACGACGTGATCGCGGCGCAGAGCGACCAGCGCTCGGCGGAGGCCGCGCTCCAGGCGGTGCGCAACCGCCTGCGCATCCTCGGCAAGTCGGAGGCCGAGATCGACGCCTTCGCGCGGAGCGGCGCGATGAGCCCGGAGACCGAGATCCGCGCGCCGATCGCCGGCACCATCGTGCAGCGCAAGGTGGGCCTCGGCCAGTACCTCGCCTCCGGCAGCGACCCGGCCTTCATCATCGGCGACCTCTCGACGGTGTGGCTCGTCGCCAACGTGCGCGAGACCGAAGTGCCGCGGATCAAGCTCGGCCAGGAGCTGGAGGCCAGCGTGATCGGCTTCCCCGACCGGGTGTTCAAGGCGCGCATCAGCTACATGGCGGCCTCCCTGGACCCGGCGACGCGCCGCCTGCCGGTGCGGGCCGAGATCGACAATGCCGAGGGCCTGCTCCGGCCCGAGATGTTCGCGACCTTCACGATCCTGACCGGCCGCGACGAGAGCGCCCCGGCGATCCCGGCTTCCGCGATCGTCTACGAGGGCGCCCGGGCCCGGGTCTGGGTCGAGCGGCCGGACGGCACCATCGCGTCGCGGGGCGTCACCCTCGGCCTGTCCGGCGGCGGCCTCGTCCAGGTCGTCGACGGGTTGAAAGTGGGCGAGCGGGTGGTGACCCGCGGCAGCCTGTTCATCGACCGCGCCGCCTCCGGCGACAAAGCTTCCTGAATCTCGGCGTCCTCAGCGGGCCGCCTCGCGCCCGGCGTCTGGATTCCAAACCCCGCGAGAGGGGCGACATGAACCGCCTGATCGACTTCGCCCTGCGCCAGCGGGTGCTGGTGCTGCTCCTGTTCCTGGCGATGCTCGGGATCGGCTATGCCAGCTTCCTCGAGCTCAACATCGAGGCCTATCCGGACCCGGTGCCGCCGCTCGTCGACGTCATCACCCAGAATCCGGGCCAGTCGGCCGAGGAGATCGAGCGCTACATCACCATCCCGCTCGAGGTGCAGCTCGCCGGCATCCCCAACGCCAAGGTGACCCGGACGATCTCGGTCTTCGGCCTCTCGGACGTGAAGATCCAGTTCACCTACGACTTCACCTACCAGGAGGCGCTCCAGCGCGTCCTCAACCGGCTGTCGCAGCTCTCGCCCCTGCCGAACAACGCCCAGCCGCAGATCTCGCCGACGAGCCCGATCGGCGAGATCATGCGCTACAAGGTGGCGGGTCCCCCGGGCTACTCCTCGACCGACCTGAAGACCCTGCAGGACTGGGTGCTGCAGCGCCGCTTCAAGGCGATCCCCGGCGTCGTCGACGTCTCGGCCTTCGGCGGCAAGACCAAGGAGTTCGAGGTCGCGGTCGATTTGCGCAAGCTCCAGGCGCAAGGGCTGACTCTGGTCCAGCTCGTCACGGCGCTCAACAACGCGAGCACCAATGTCGGCGGCCAGACCCTCAATGTCGGCGAGCAATCGGCGGTGGTGCGCGGCATCGGGCTGATCCGCGACATGGACGACATCCGCAACACCATGATCACGCAGGTGAACGGGGTGCCGGTGCTGGTCCGCGACGTGGCGGAGGTGACGGTGAGCAACGCGCCGCGCCTCGGCATGGTCGGGCACGAGAACGAGGGCGACATCGTCGAGGGCATCGTGCTCTTGAGCCGCGGCGGCCAGAGCCTGCCGACGATCCAGCGGGTCGAGGCCGAGATCGAGAAGATCAACACCTCCGGCATCCTGCCGCCCGGCGTGCAGGTGGTGCCGCTCTACGACCGCAGCGCGCTCATCCACACCACCACCCATACGGTGATGCATAACCTCGTCTTCGGCGTGGTGCTGGTGTTCCTGGTGCAGTGGCTCTTCCTCGGCAGCCTGAAGAGCGCGATCATCGTCGCCGCCACCATCCCGTTCGCCCTGGGCTTCGCCATCGCCATCATGGTGGCGCGGGGCGAATCGGCGAACCTCCTGTCCCTCGGCGCGATCGATTTCGGCCTCATCGTCGACGCGACGGTGATCATGGTGGAGAACATCTTCCGCCACCTCGCCGAGCACCAGGGGCCGGCCCAGCGCGGCTCGACGGTCAAGCTCCGGCTGATCGCCGCGGCGGCGCGGGAGGTGAACCGGGCGATCTTCTTCTCCGCCTCGATCATCATCGTCGGCTTCCTGCCGCTCTTCACCCTGACCGGCGTCGAAGGCCACATCTTCGGGCCGATGGCGAAGACCTACGCCTACGCGCTGATCGGCGGCCTGCTCGCCACCTACACGGTGTCGCCGGCGCTCTCCGCGCTCATCCTGCCGAACCACGTCGAGGAGCGCGACACCATCGTCGTCAAGATCCTGCGGGCGCTGTTCCGGCCGCTCCAGGGCTTCACCCTCCACAACCGGGTCCTGACCATCCTGATGACGCTGGCGATGCTCGGCTGCACCGGCGTGGCGATGCGCACGCTCGGCCTCGAGTTCCTGCCGACGCTGGAGGAGGGCAACCTCTACATCCGCGGCACGATGCCGGCCTCGATCTCGCTGGAGGCCGGCAACCCCTACGTCGAGCGGATGCGCAAGCTGATCGGCTCCTACCCGGAGGTCGTCACGGTCGTCTCGCACCAGGGCCGGCCCGATGACGGCACCGACGCCACCGGCTTCTTCAACGTCGAGATCTTCGCACCCCTGAAGCCCGCCGACCAGTGGCCCGCCGGCATGACCAAGGAGAAGCTGATCGAGGAGATCTCGGGCCGCTTGCGCGAGGAGTTGCCCGGCATCGAGTTCAACTTCTCGCAATATATCCAGGACAACGTCCAGGAGGCGGCCTCCGGCGTGAAGGGCGAGAACTCGGTCAAGATCTACGGCACCGACCTCGGGGAGATCACCCGCACCGCCAACGACATCAAGGCGGCGCTCGCCACCGTACCGGGGGTGACCGACCTCGCGGTGTTCACCTCGCTCGGCCAGCCGACGGTGCGGATCGACATCGACCGGGCGCGAGCCGCCCGCTACGGCCTCAGCCCCGGCGACATCGCCACCACGATCTCGGCGGCGATCGGCGGCCAGGCCGCCGGCGACCTCTACGAGTACGGCAGCGACCGCCACTTCCCGATGCGGGTGCGGCTGGCGCCGGAATACCGCCGCTCGCTGGAGACGATCCGCAACATCACGGTCGGGGTGACGAATCCGAGCGGCGGGGTGATGCAGGTGCCGCTCTCGGAGATCGCCCGGGTTCAGCTCGTCTCGGGCGCGGCCTTCATCTACCGCGAGAACCAGGAGCGCTACATCCCGGTCAAGTTCAGCGTGCGCGGGCGCGACCTCGGCGGCGCGGTGATCGAGGCGCAACGGCGCGTCGCCGAGCAGGTCGAGCTGCCGGCCGGCTACCACCTCGAATGGGTCGGCGAGTTCACCAACCTGCAGGGCGCGATCGCCCGGCTGAAGCTCGTGGTGCCCCTGACGATCGGGCTGATCGCGCTGCTGCTCTACGTCAACTTCGCCTCGCTCACCGACACGCTGCTGACCTTGAGCGTGATCCCGATGGCGCTGATCGGCGGCATCTTCGCGCTCGTGCTCACCGGCACGGCGTTCTCGGTCTCGGCGGCGATCGGCTTCATCGCGCTGTTCGGCATCTCGACCATGGAGGGCGTGATTCTGCTCTCCTACTGCAACCAGCTGATGGACGAGGGCTGGGCGCGCGCGCAGGCCATCCACCACGCCGCCGATGTGCGGATGCGCCCGGTGATGATGACCTGCGTCGCGGCCTGCGTCGGCCTGCTGCCGGCGGCGGTCTCGACCGGCATCGGCTCCCAGGTGCAGAAACCCCTGGCGCTGGTGGTGGTGGGCGGCATCCTGCTCGCCCCGATCCTGATCCTGGTGGTGCTGCCGGTCTTGATCGCGGCCTTCTCGCGCCACCGTCCGCGGCAGCCTGTGGCCGCGGCGCGACAGCCGGAGCCGGCGGAATGAGCGACATGCTGTCCCGACCCGACATACCCTCCTCGGCCCTCGCCAGCATGCCCCCTTCCATGCGCGTCCTCCTGCGCCTCTCGACCGCGATCCCGGCCCCGCTTGCCGCCGCGCCGGCCGCCCCCGCCGCGGACGGCACGGATCCGGACGACGTACGCTTGGATGAGACGGATTTGGGCGACACCGGCCCCGACGACGAGGCTGCGGGATCTCGCACCGCCGCGCGCACCGCGGCCCGCATCCTGGCGGCCGCTCTCGCGGCCGCGTCGGCCTCCGCCTGCATGGT
>JAEWKL010000299.1 GCA_023386115.1 Pseudomonadota bacterium | reverse complement strand
CGGGCGGCTGCGGCCGGCGCCGCCTCGGGTATCGCCGCGGGGAGCGCCGCGCCGGTCGCGGCACCCGGCTTCGCCGCGCTGGCCATTCTCACCCGGTCATCCGCCGCGTCCCTGGCGACCTTGGCCTTGACGGCCTTGTCGGCCCTGTCCCTGGCGATCGCGTCCTTGGCGACCGCGTCCTTGCGGCGCGCGGCGGTCTCGGCCGCGTCGTCGGCCCGGTCACGGCGGGACCGGGCCTCGGAAGCGGCATCGGCCCGCCTCGCCTCGGCGTGCTTCGTCTCGAGGTTCTTCGGATCGGCCAGCGCCGTCGGCGACCCGGGCCGTGCCGGGGCATCGGTCTCCCGATCGGGCATGCGGGCGGTCCGCGCGGGCTCCCGATAATCCGGGCGAAACCGCTCCTGCGCGACGGCCTTTGCCGGCCGGGACGGCTCGCGCCCCGCCACCCGTCCCCCGTCCCCCGCTCCGCTGATCTGCATCGGCGACCTCCTGGGGTCCGGCAGAGCAAGCTCCCTGCCAGCCCGACATTCGACGCAAGTCACTGATACGGATAGATGATTTCTGCGGGCCCGCCGGCCCTCCGGGGGCGGCCGGTCGGAATCTGCCGGGAGCCCGGCAAGAACTTCCCGGCAGACCGCGCATCGCCCTGCCCTGGCAGAATGCCGGTCGGATCGCTATAGACTCCGCGAGCGGTGCCGGAGGTTCGGCCTCCGGGAGCCGCGACACGTCACCCCTCGCACGGTCATGAACTCGCTCGATCTGCACAAGGCCCCGGAGGACACCCGCGTCGTGGTGGCGATGTCCGGGGGCGTCGATTCCTCCGTCGTCGCCGCGCTCCTGAAGCGCGACGGCTACGACGTGGTCGGGATCACGCTGCAGCTCTACGATCACGGCGCGGCCACCCATCGCCGCGGCGCCTGCTGCGCCGGCCAGGACATCCACGATGCCCGCCGCGCCGCGGAGACGATCGGCATCCCGCATTACGTGCTCGACTACGAGGACCGGTTCCGCGAGGCGGTGATCGACCGCTTCGCCGACAGCTACCTCCAGGGCGAGACGCCGATCCCCTGCGTCGAGTGCAACCGCTCGATCAAGTTCCGCGACCTGCTCACCACCGCCCAGGACCTCGGCGCCGACGTGCTGGCGACCGGCCACTACGTCGCGAGCCGGGCGCTGCCGGGCGGCGGCCGGGCGCTCCACCGCGCCCTCGATCCCGCCCGGGACCAGAGCTACTTCCTGTACGCCACCACGCCTCGGCAGCTCGACCTCCTGCGCTTCCCCCTGGGCGAGCGGCCGAAGGATGAGACCCGCGCGCTTGCCAAGACGTTCGGCCTCTCGGTCGCCGACAAGCCCGACAGCCAGGACATCTGCTTCGTGCCGCAGGGGCGCTACCAGGACGTGATCGCGCGCCTGCGTCCCGACGCGGTGCGCCCGGGCGAGATCGTCCATCTCGACGGGCGGCGGCTCGGCCGCCACGACGGCATCATCGGCTTCACGGTCGGCCAGCGCCGCGGCCTCAACGTGGCGGCGGGCGAGCCGCTCTACGTCGTGCGCCTCGATCCCGGCGAGGCAAGGGTGGTGGTCGGTCCGCGCGAGGCGCTCGCCACCTCGGTGATCCGCCTCGCCGATCCGAACTGGCTCGGGGACGTACCGCTCTCGGAGTCCCGCGACCTGCCCGTCGCCGTGCGGGTGCGCTCGACCCGCGAGCCTCGCCCGGCCCACCTCACCTGGAACCAGGACACGGAGGCCGCCGAGATCACGCTGGCGACCCCCGAGGACGGGGTGTCGCCGGGCCAGGCCTGCGTCATCTATGCCGATGACGGGCCCCGCGCGCGGGTCCTCGGCGGCGGCACCATCCGGCGGGTCGAGACCGAGCGCCTGGCGGCGGCCTGATCCGAACCCAGCCGATGCGATTTTCCGAAGATTTCTTCCGGAAATCGTATCACACCCTCGCGCGTTGCCGCGCCCCGCGCGACGATTGACCTCGGAGACGATACGGACATGCTGAGCGAGCCGCGAGAGGCGGGGCCCACCACCGCCTTGATGCGCAAGGCCTATGCGCGCTGGGCGCCGGTCTACGACGTGGTCTACGACAAGCTTACCGAACCGGCGGCGCGGGACGCGGTCGAGGCGGCGCTGGTCGGGGACAAGCGCATCCTGGAGGCCGGCGTCGGCACCGGCCTGTCGCTGGGCTACTACCCGAAGGACGCCGAGGTCTACGGCGTCGACCTGTCCGAGGACATGCTGAAGCGGGCCAACCGCAAGGTGGCCCGCAAGGGCCTGTCCCACGTCAAGGGCCTCCAGGTCATGGATGTCTGCCGCCTCGGCTATGCCGACGCGAGCTTCGACGCGGTGGTGGCGCAGTTCCTCATCACCCTGGTGCCCGATCCCGAAGGCGCCCTCGACGAGTTCCTGCGGGTCCTGAAGCCCGGCGGCATGATCGTGCTCGCCAACCATTTCGGCCAGGATGCCGGCACCGTCGCCAAGGTCGAGGAGATCGTGGCGCCGCTCTGCGAGAAGATCGGCTGGAGCTCGGCCTTCAAGGCCGCCCGGATCGAGGCCTGGGCGAAGCGGCGCGGCGTGACCTTCATCGGCGTGCGGCCGACCTTCCCGGGCGGGTTCTTCAAGATCCTGCGCATGCAGAAGCCCGGGTGAGCGCGCTGACCCGGCCTCACGAGCCCGCGCCCGACGAGACCCCTCCCCCGTCGGAAGCGGGCCCCGAGGCCGTGGCGGCTCCGGCCTGGCGGAGCTGGTTGCGGGTGCTGCCGCTCGTCGCCCTGGTGGCCCTGTCCATCGGCCTCCTCGTCGGCGGCATCACCCGCTGGTTCGGCGTCGACCAGCTCCTCGCCTCCCGGGCCATGGCCAGGGCCTGGGTGGCGGAGGGGTTCTGGCGCGCCTATGCCTGCGCCTACCTCGCCTATGTCGGCACCGTGATCGTGTCGCTGCCGGTCTCGGTGGTGATGACGACCCTGTGCGGGTTCCTGTTCGGGCCGGTCGCCGGCGCGCTGGTGTCGATCTCGGCCGCCACGACCGGCGCCGTCGTGGTGTTCTCGATCGGCCGCACGGCGGCGGGCGAGGTGCTGCTGCGGCGGGCCGGCTCGCGCCTGAACCGCCTCGCCGAGGGGTTTCGCCGCGACGCCTTCTCCTACGTGATGGTGCTGCGGCTCCTGCCGGTCTTCCCGTTCTGGATGACCAACCTGGCGCCGGCGATCTTCGGCGTGCCTCTGCGCACCTTCGCGCTCGCCACGCTGATCGGCATCAGCCCCGGCGCCTTCATCTACGCCTCGGCGGGCGCCGGCGTGGAGACCATCGTGGCAGCCCATCAGGCCGCCAAGGAAGCCTGCCTCGTCGCCGGCGGCATCGCCTGCGACGCCGCCCTGTCGCTGCGCAGCCTCGTCACGCCGCAGCTCGTCGCCACCCTGCTCGGCCTCGGCGTCCTGGCGCTGCTGCCGGTCGCCTGGCGGCGCTGGCGCGGCCATCCCGGCTGAGTTCCGGGATCCCCGGAAAATCACGCGCGATTGCTTGGCTGACGACTGGATTTTCGGCAATCTGGGAATAGCTTCCAATCGCCCCGGCGCGCAGGCCAAAGGTGATCGGGCGTGTTAGTGTCCGATCCGCCTGCGCGTGGGCAATCGGGCGAGCGAGGACGTCGAGACCGTGCATTGGGCCGATGACGCGGCGAGCCAGGGCGGCATCCGGCGTCTCGCCGGCCGGATCGGCCTGTCCGGCCGCCTGCTGCTGCTCACGGTGGTCTTCGTCCTCATCGCCGAGGTGCTGATCTACGTGCCGAGCGTCGCGAGCTACCGCCGCTCGTGGCTCTCCGACCGGGTCGCCGCCGCCCAGGTCGCCGCCCTGGTCCTCGACGCCGCGCCGCAGCAACGGGTCTCGGACGATCTCGCCCGCCGGCTGCTGATGGGGGTGGGCGCCCAGGCCATCGCCCTGAAGGCCGGGGGGGCGCGGCGGCTCCTCAACCTCACGCCGATGCCGCCGGAGGTGGGCGAGACCGTCGACCTGCGCGAGGCCGGCTGGGGCGAGAGCATCGGCGGCGCCTGGCGCACCCTCACGCAAGGAAATCCGCTGCCGCTGCGGGTGGTCGGCCACGGCATGGACGGGGTCGACTTCGTCGAGCTGATCCTCGATCCGGCCCCTCTGCGCCGGGCGATGATCGCCTTCTCCGGGAGGATCCTCGTCGCCTCGCTGGCGATCTCCGGCATCACCGCCGGCCTCGTCTTCCTGGTGCTGCAACTCTCGATCGTACGGCCGGTGCGGCGGCTGGCGCGCAACATCGCGACCTTCGCGGAGGATCCGGAGGACCTGTCGCGGCGGATCAACCCGTCCTGGCGCAGCGACGAGATCGGCGCCGCCGAGACGGCGCTCGCCCGCATGGAGACCATCCTGTCGGACGAGCTGCGCCAGAAGCGGCGCCTGGCCGATCTCGGCCTCTCGGTGAGCAAGATCAACCACGAGCTGAGGAACCTGCTGACGACCGCCCAGCTCCTCGTCGACCGTCTCGAGCATGTCGCCGATCCGGGGGTGCAGCGGGTCGCGCCCCGCCTCGTCGCGACGCTCGGCCGGGCGATCCGCTACTGCGAGGGCACGCTCGCCTATGGTCGCGCTGCCGAGCCGCCGGCGGAGCGCCGGGTGATGCCGCTGCGGCCGATCCTGCGCGACGCCCTCGACCTCGCCGGGCTGGCGCCGGGCACCGCCGTCACCATTGAGGACCGCACGCCGGAGGGCCTGAATGTCGACGCCGATCCCGGTCAGCTGTCGCGGGTGCTGGTCAACCTGGTGCGCAACGCCGTCCAGGCGATCGGCCTCGCCGGAGCCAGCGAAGGCACGCCGCTCGTGACGATCGAGGCCGAGCGCATGGGCGGCGCCGTCACGATCCTCGTCTCCGACAACGGCCCCGGCCTGCCGGAGCGGGCGCGGACCCATCTGTTCGAGGCCTTCCAGGGCGCCGGCCGCTCCGGCGGCACCGGCCTCGGCCTCGCCATCGCGGCCGAGCTCGTGCGGCTCAACGGGGGGACGTTGAGCCTCGACGAGACCCCGACCGGTGCGCGGTTCCGCATCGTCCTGCCTGACCGGGAGGCGTAAAGCCGTCGCGATCACGCCCGCTGAAGCTCGTAGGTGTCTCCGTTGATGACGGCAGCGGTCCCGGGCCACAGCTCGAACTCGACCTCGTGCGCGGTGCCGCCGGAGCGCGGATCGCTGTTGATGCCGAGACTCCTGGCCGCCGCGATGGACAACTCACCGATGTCGCCCACCCCGCTGACATCGGCCACGACCGCCTTGACGCTCTTGCCGTCGTGGGTCACGCGCGCCCGGCACCCGATCACGATACCGGCAGCGTGGCGGCGCACGAGCGGATTGACGACGACATAGGGCACCGTCGTCGCATCGACGAAGCGCCTGGCGATCGGCCGTCCCGTCCAGGCATAGGTCGTCTGCGAGTAGAAATTTCCCGCTCCATCGTCCAGCGGCGTGCCGTCGCCGCGGTCGAGCAGCACGCTGCGCCACCCTCCATGCGGGTAGCCGGCATTCCCGAGCTTATCCAGCCCGTGATCGTCGCGCCGATAGGCGAAGGGATGTCCGTTCTGGCCATTGCTGCCGTCAGCGTCGATCGCGGCGCCGGACTTCCAGTGAACCCTCTGGTCGTCGTCCTGGACGACGGTGATTCCCTTGATCGTCGCAAGTTCGATCGGCATCGCATCTCCTCCATGTCCCATTGCTTGTCTTGCATGACGTTCGATCATGTGCAAAAATATCATTCAAGAAATATCATTCCAACACAAGATATTACATGTTAAATAATTTTTCGTATTGTAAATTATTAACATACGATAGGCATGAACATCTTGTTTCCGGATGTGTCTTCTTTCCCGGGCGGACTGCACCGCCTCATGAGGTGCACGTGATGCATCTCCGGGACGATGCGGGGCCAACGGCCCTTGCCGAGATCCGCCGCGTCGCCCCGGGTGACGGCCGTGCGCGCTCGTCGGCCGATGTTGCCAACGAGGCCGTCGCCGCCGCATCGTCCCGTCATGTCCCTGCGCGTCCCTCTCTCCGCCGTGCGCTCCTTCGAGGCGGCGGCGCGCCGCCGCTCCTTCAAGGACGCGGCGGCGGAGCTGAACCTCACCGCGAGCGCCGTCAGCCACGCCATTCGCAAGATGGAGGCGTCGCTCGGCGTCACCCTGTTCGAGCGCCAGGGCCAGGGCGTGGTGCCGACCGCCGCCGGCGAGGCACTCCTGGAGCATGTGAGCCGCGCCTTCGACGAATTGCATCGCGGCCTCGATCTCGTGGCGGCGCGGGGTCCGCAGCTGCTGCGCCTGCATTGCGCGCCGAGCCTCGCGGCGCAGTGGCTGACGCCGCGCCTCGCCCGGTTCCTCGCCGCCCATCCGGGCTTCGAGGTGCGGCTGGCCGCCGGCATGGACTATGCCCGCTTCGTCAGCGACGAGTTCGACGCCGACCTCGTCTATGGCCCTCCCCGGGGCGAGGGTCTGGTGGCGGTGCCGCTCTGCACCGAGACGGTGATGCCGCTCTGCGACCCTGCGCGCGCCGCCCGCATCCGCGCGCCGCAAGACCTCCTCGACCAGGTGCTGATCCAGAGCGACAACAAGCAGGTGCGCTGGCCGCTCTGGCTCGCCCGCAACGGCCTGCCGTCGCCCCGCCCCCCCGGGGTGCGCTTCGACCGCAGCTTCCTGGCCATCGCGGCCGCCGCCGACGGGCTCGGGGTCGCCCTCGAATCGACCCTGCTCGCCGAGCGCGAGATCGCCAGCGGCCGCCTCGTCGCGCCGCTCCGCGGGTTGGCGCAGGACATCACTTACGTCGGCCATCACCTCGTCTACCCGGCGACCACGCGGCGGCGGGCCCCGTTGCGGGTCTTCGCCCGCTGGCTGGCGCAGGAGATGAACCTCGTGCTGCCGGAGGATCTGGCGTGAGACGGCGTGTGGGACGAGGCTTGGGACGCGCTAAGCATCATTCGCCGAAGTGGCCACCGGTTCGGCGATAAAAATGATGCGAAATCAATGAACCAAGCAGAGTTGCCCCATGCAACTCGGCTTAGGTGTCCGCATAGATCGCCCGGCTGAGATCGGCGGCGAACCGACCGGCATTCGACATGCCCTCGAAGGCCGTATTGGTGAGCGCCACGACGCTCATCCGACGGTGCGGATCGACGAACCAGCTATGCCCATAGGCGCCGCCCAAACGCCACGTGCCGGCCGGCTCCGCGACGCCGGCCGGCACGGGATCGCGCAGGACCGAGAAGCCGAGGCCGTAGCCCCAGCCCGGCAAGTCCGCGATCGGGAGCCCGGCGATCTGGTCGCGGGCCATCTCGGCGGCCAGCGCGGGCGGCATCAACGGTGAGCCGCCCTGCCGCAGCGTTTCGAGGAGCCGCAGCACCTCCGACGCCGTCCCCGACATCCCCGCCCCGCCGGATGGAAAGGCCTCCGCATCGAACACGCGGGCCGGATCCATGGCGATGCCGGCCATGCCGGGCACGAAGGGCAGGCAATCGGGCTCGCGCATCCGGCGCGGCTGCGGCGCCGCGTCCGCATAGGCGGCGGCCAGCCGGGATGGATCGGCGAGCGTGAAACCGGTCTCCGACAGGCAGAGCGGTGCGGTGACGAGGCGGCGCATCGCCTCCGGCAGCGGCAGGCCGCTGGCCGCTGGCCGCTTCGAGGATCGCGCCGGCCACGTCGAGGCCGAGCGAATAGCGGAAGCCGGTTCCCGGTGCGAAGGCCAGCGGCATGCTGCCTAGGCGACGGAGGTTCTCCGCCAGCGTCAGCCCCGGCCGATCCATGCCGTCGGAAATGCCGGCCCGATGGAAGGCGCCGTCCGCCGGCTCGAGGAAGCCGTAGCTCAGACCGGCGCTGTGGCTGAGGAGTTGGCGCACCGTGATGGTCGCCGGCGCACCGGCGAAGGTCGGCCGGAAGTCGGGCAGCCAGTCGGTGATCGGCCGGTCGAGACCGAGCCGGCCTTCGCCGACCAGCACCATGATGGCGGCGGCCGTGAACAGCTTCGACACCGAGGCCAGCCGGACGATCGCATCGGGGCACATCGGGACGCCCGCCTCACGGTCGGCGAGGCCGGCCGACCGCGCGTGGATCGTCTCGCCGTCGCGCGCGACGAGGACGACCGCACCGACGATGCGCTGCGCCGCGACGGCGCCGTCGATGACCGCATCGACGCGGTCGGCAAGGCGGGAGGAAGAGGGAACCGGCATGGTCAGCATCTCTCGGTGGCGGGATGGACGATCGGCGCGACGCCCTGGCGGCGGGTGCGTCCCGCGACCAGCAGCGCCGGGAGGAGGAGCAGCGACAGGCTCGGGGCGAGGCCATCCGCGCCCAGCCTGTCCAGGAGAAGCCCGCCGACGAGGCCGCCGCCCGCGATGGCGCCGTTCCAGACGGTGACCAGCATCGATTGGGCGATGTCCGTGGCGTCGCCGGCCGCCTCGGACAGGGCCGTCTGGAACAGCGTGGCGGCCCCGCCGAAGGCCAGGCCCCATAGCCCGACCGCGCCGTAGACGAGGGCGGCGGCGTGACCCGCGAGGCTCAGGCCGAGCGATGCGACCGCGAAGCCCGCGATGCTGGTGAGCGTCAGGGCCCGCAGATGGCGATCGATCAGGAGGCCGACGAGCCCGATTCCGATCAGCCCGGCCGCGCCGAAGATCGCCAGCACCAGAGCGGTGCGGTCCGCCATCCCCAGCCCGTCGAGGAGCGGCGCGACATAGGTGTAGAGCGTATTGTGGGCGAGCACGAAGGCGAGCGTCACGACCAGCACCGGCCGCACGCCCGTCCGGCCGAGGACGGCGCCCAGGCGGTGGCGCGGACCGCCCTGTCGTCCCGGGTCATCGGGAAGCCTTGCCAGGACCCAGAGGATCAGGACCAGGGTCGATCCGCTCATCAGGCCGAAGGTGACGCGCCAGCCGACGAGGCCGCCGAGGACCGTTCCGGCGGGAATGCCGAGCGAGAGCGCCACCGGGGTCCCGGCCATCGCGACGGCGATGGCGCGCCCTTTCTGCGCCTCCGGCACCAGCCGCGCCGCGTAGCCGGCGAGCAAAGTCCAGAGAAGCCCGGCCGACACGCCCGCCCCGAACCGCGCGAGCATCGTCAGGCCGTAGCTCGGCGAGAGCGCCGTCACGCCGTTGGCGAGAGCAAAGCCGGTGATCGCCGCCAGGAGCAGGGGCCGGCGGCGCATCCTCTGGGTCGCCACGGTCAGGGGAATCGCGGCCACGAGCGAGCCGATCGCGTAGACCGTGACCGTCTGGCCGGCCACGGCGTCGGACACGGCGAGATCCGCGCCGATCTGCGGCAGCAATCCGGCCGGCAACGCCTCGGTCAGGATGGTGATGAAGCCGGCTGTCGCCAGCGCCAGCAGGGCGGAGAGGGGAAGGCGGGGCTGTGTCATGCCCACCAGCCTAAGATCGTCGCGGTTCCGGAAGAACGGCGCTAGAGTTCCCGACATAGCGGACACCGATGTCCGGGATGGAGGCGGGATGACGGAGCATCTCGGCGCGCTCGACGCCTTCGTGCAGACGGCGGAGGCCGGAAGCTTCGCCGCTGCGGCCGCGCGCATGGGCGTGTCCGCCTCCGCGATCGGCAAGGCGGTCGCACGGTTGGAGGCGCGGCTCGCCGTGCGCCTCTTCCATCGCTCGACCCGCTCGTTGACGTTGACGGCGGAAGGGTCCCTGTTCCTCGATCGCTGCCGCCGGATTTTCTGCGAGATCGAAGCGGCCGAGCTGGAGCTGGCGCAGACCCGTCAGGCGCCGCGGGGCCGTCTGCGAGTCAGCCTGCCGCTGATCGGCATGCTGATGATGCCCGCCATCATGGCGTTCATGCGGGCCTACCCGGAGATCGAACTCGATCTGGATTTCACCGATCGGCTGGTCGACGTGATCGACGAAGGCTTCGACGCCGTGATCCGCACCGGCGAGGCCCGCGACAGCCGCCTGATGATGCGCCGTGCCGGCCGCTTCGCCCACCGCATCGTCGCCTCACCCGGCTATCTCGCCGCGCATGGGACGCCGGTGACGCCGGCCGACCTCCTCGGTCATGCCTGTCACCACCACAAATATCCCTCGACCGGTCGCCTGGAGCGATGGCCGCTGATGCTGGACGGACAGGATGCCGACCTGGACCTCCCGGTGGCCTCGGTCGCCAGCACCCTGGAGCCGCAGATCTGCCTCGCCGAGGAAGGCTTCGGACTGGCCTGCCTCCCGCATTTCGCGGTCCGGGCCCAGCTGCGGCGGGGATCGCTGGTCAGCGTGCTGGACGAGCACCTGCGTGAAACGGGCGCCTTCCACATCCTCTGGCCCGCCAGCCGACATCCCTCCCCCAAGGTGGCGGCCTTCGTGTCGTTCATGGCGGAGCATCTGCTGCGCGAGCCGCAGGCCGTGCCATGCCGAGGGGCGGCGATGATCGACGATCCGCGGCGAGCCTGAGCCGAAGGGCGCAGACCGGCTCGACCGCGCCGACGCAGATCGCCGGGCGCGGCGTCGCCCCCGCCTCGGTCCCGGACCGTCCGAGGCCGGGATTGCGCGGCTCATGACGGTCGGAGGGCCGCCTCGTGAGCGCCATTCGCCGCGCGCTTATGCTGCCCGCTTCAGCAACCAGGCATCGTGCGTCTCCAGGAATGCCTTGAGACGGTCCGGGTAGGACGCCGTGACGGCGTCCTGCACACTTGGGCGCGCGGCCAGCGCGCGGCGCCAGGCCTGCGTCCGAGGCAGATTGTCGAGCACACCGGTCGGCATGATCGCGTCGAAGACGTCGAAATATCGGAAGATCGGCGCGAAGACCGCGTCGACGAGGCTGAATCGTTCTCCGGCGAAGAAGGGGCCTTCTCCAAGCTCGGCCTCGATCCTCGCGAACTTGTCGATCAGCGCTCCGCGCTTGGCCTCGTAGGCTTCGGCGTCGCGCGCCGTCTCGAAACCCCACAGATCCGCCAGGATGGACGAGCCGAACTCGATCCAGCCGCGATGACGCGCTCGCGCCAGCGGATCGTTCGGGTGGAGCGGCGTGCCACGATGGGTCTCCTCGATGTATTCGCAGATCACCGTGCTCTCGAACAGGACGGCCTGCGTGCCATCAGGCGGCGTCACGAGCAGCAGCGGCACCTTGCCGAGCGGCGAGATCGCCGAGAACCAGTCCGGCTTCTCCGACAGATCGACGTCGCGCCGGTCATGAGCCACGCCCTTCTCGGACAGGGCGATCGCGGCGCGCTGGACGTAGGGACAGAGAACGTGGCTGACGAGAGTCAGATTGCTGCCGGACATGATGGCGGTCTCCACGGGGCGGCGAAGCGGTGTCGGGCGGTGCGAAGCGCATCCCGTCCGAATATATGCATTTGCATCTAATACGATGTTGATCGTCGCGTCAATCCGGATGTAGATGCATCTATGTCCAACTCCTCCCCGACCTCGCCCCTGACGCCGTCCGCCTCCGTGACGCGGGCCTGGATCGGCCTCCTGCGCACGCAGCGTATCGTCCTGGGAGCCATCGAGAAGGATCTGAAACGAGCCGACCTCCCGCCCCTCGGCTGGTACGACGTGCTCCTGGAACTGTCCCGCGCCGATGGCGGACGTCTGCGTCCCTACGAGATCGAGGCGCGGACGCTGCTCGCGCAGCACAATCTGTCACGCCTGCTGGACCGCATGGAGAAGGACGCCCTCGTCCGCCGCGAGGCCTTCGCCGGGGACGGTCGCGGTCAGTGGGTCGTCATCACCGAGGCCGGCCGTGCGATGCAGCGACGGATGTGGGCGATCTATGCCGCCTCGATCCAGGCTCACGTGGGAGCGAAGCTGGCCGAAGCAGAAGCCGACGGCTTGGCGGATCTGCTGGCGAAACTGTCGGGCTGAAACCAAGACAAGTGGCCGCCGACAGCAGGCGCTTCGATCCTGTCCTCTCGGCAGACGCGGCCTGATGAGCCGACGCTTCGTCGGCTCCCGCCCGATAC
>JAEWKL010000344.1 GCA_023386115.1 Pseudomonadota bacterium | reverse complement strand
GACGAGGCCGACGGCGATGCCGAGCCAGCGCCGGGGGGACACCCGCTCCCCGAGGAGCGGCCCGGCCACCGCGGCGGTCAGGAGCGGCTGCAGGCTCGCCACCAGGGCGGCGATGCCGGCCGGCAACCCGCGATGCACCGCCCAGAACACCGCGTCGAGGTAGAGGCCGTGGATCAGGATCCCGGCCACCATCGCGTCACGCCAGCCGGGCCAGCCCCGCGGCCATGTCGCGCCGGCCGCGAGGGCGATCCCGGTCAGCACGAGCGCGCTGAGGCCGAAGCGCACGGTCAGGAAGGTCAGTGGCTCGGCATGCGGCGCGATCAGCCGCGCGACGATGAAGCCCGTGGCCCAGATCAGGACGAACAGGCCGGGCGCCAGGCGGGCGGGCCAGGACGCGTCGGACAGGGGAAGGAGGCGGCTCATGATGCCTGCGCAACGAGCACGAGCGCGGCAGTTCCGCAACCGGCTTCGGCGGAGGATGGACCTGAATCGTCAGGGGTCGCGCCGTCCTCACTCCGCTCGCGAGATCCTGCTGTTCGGGGCGACGACGTCGCGCCGCAACCGGCAGGCCGGCGGGGTCGCCGAAGCGGAGCGCTCCTGCCCGGCCCGCCCGCCTCCTACAGCCAGTAGCGCGCCGTCAGCTTTTCCGACGTATCGATGCACGACGTCTTGTCGACCTGCATCTCCTCGAAATATCCTGCGATCGTCATCTCCGATAGGTCATACGACAGCATCTTCCTGACGCACGAATGATAATTGTCCTTGAGACATGTCGATTTCGGATTCAGATTCGTGACGATGATCAATCCGGTCGGATAGGCATCGAGTGCCAGGATGTCGAGGTCCGGCCGCTCCCGCTTGAGGAGCAGGGCAGTCCGCCAGACATCGCCCGTCCACCAGCCGGCACGGTGCGGTTCGACCGGGACGACCCCGTGCTCCTCGCGGCACGTCATGGGGATCTCCACCGGAAGACAGTCGTGGATCGTGATGACCGAATTCGGCGCCGCCGCGGCTTCGGTATAGTAGAAATCTCTCAGCAGGAACTCACATCGATGCATCCCGTCCAAGAAGGCGAGCTGGATCGGCTCACCGAACATCGCGCGCGGATCATGCTTCGAGAAAAAATCGTCGGATGTCAGCTGAAAGAGGAGCGTGACGGGCCGCGACGACAGAATGCTCGGATCCTTGAACTGGAAATCTGGGTCGATGGCGATCGACGGGCACCTGGACAGGGCCAGGGTGCCGCCGTGACGCGTTCCGATCTCAAGGTAATTCCTGGGATGCAGTTCCCGGTGCAAGTATGTCAGCAGATCGTGGTAGTCGGTGCCGGCATGATCCGGGAGATCATTGCCCGATAGCGTTGAATTCATGAATCATGCCCTTCGGCGAGCGCCGATTAGATTTCTATCTTTACCATATAAAAATCAATCATGAATGTCAATAACATAACGGATACAATAGATATTGCGATGCCTGTAATGCCTTAGTTCATGGGTGGCGCTCTGACGAGCATTTTCGCGCCTTCGCTGGAACCGCACCTCTCTCCGTGAGGGCGCACCAAGAGCGGACATAGCGGAACAATGCACGACCTCATAATCCGGCAAGGCGACACGATCGATTCATCGGCCTTGCCGCAAGTCTGACATCCCTGCGCCGCAAGGTGCCGCAGCCGGTTGCCTGGGCACGCCGGGCCGGCGCCGCTTCTCGTGACATCGCGCGTGGCGCCATCTTCGCGATGTCATCGCCACGGACGAAGCGCCCCTGCGATCATGCCGTCGCGGTCGGCGACGATCGGACCTGCCCGATCCTCGGCGGATTCGCGGGCCCGGCGCTCGCCGACAGGCCGGACGGTCGCGGTGGACGCGAACGTGCCCGGAAGAGCGCGGACGGTGGTTTTCTGCACGCCCACCTTCCCACGGCCGGTGGTCGCGCTCTACGTGGACGGCATTCGCCGGTAAGGTCAGCCCGAGGGCCCGCGCGCCGTGATCCGTCCCCGCACCGCCCTGGAGATCGCCGCCATCGCGGCGCAGCGCTTCGTCGCCCATGACGGCTGGGCGATCGCCAGCCACATCGCGCTCTCGCTCCTGACCTCGCTGTTCCCGTTCCTGATCCTGCTCACCGCGCTCGCCAGCGTGTTCGGCACCAAGTCGCTCGCCGACGAGGCCGGCAACCTCCTGTTCGAGATCTGGCCGAGCGAGGTGGCCGGACCGATCGCCGGGGAGGTCCACCGGGTGCTGACCGAGCAGCGCGGCGGCCTCCTCACCCTGGGCGCGGTGCTGGCGCTGTATTTCTCCTCGAGTGGGGTCGAGAGCCTGCGGGTCGGGCTCAACCGGGCCTATGGCCTGCGCGAGATGCGGCCCTGGTGGCTGACCCGCCTGGAATCGATCGGCTACGTCATCTGCGCCGCCTTCGCGATGCTGGCCTTCACCTTCCTGGTGGTGCTCGGGCCGCTGGTCTGGCGCGGCCTGGTTCTGGTGGCGCCGGGGCTGGAGCCGCTCGGCCTGACGATCGCGGTCGGCCGGGTGACGGTGACGGTGCTGCTGGTGGCGGGCGTGCTGGTGATCGCCCACAAGTTCATCGCCGCCGGGCGCCGGCCGGTGCACATGGTGCTGCCCGGGATCGCCGTGACCCTCGGCCTGTGGGTGCTGGCCGGCCTCGGCTTCGGGATGTATCTCGACCGGTTCTCGAGCGCCTACGTGTCGACCTATGGCGGCCTCGCCACCGCGATGGTCTTCCTGGTCTTCGTCTACTGGCTCGCCGCGATGTTCCTGTTCGGCGGCGAGATCAACGGCACGGTGATCGCCGCCCGCCGCCGGAGGCTCCAGGCCCGGGCCCAGAGCCGGCGGGACACCATCAAGCTGATGTGAGAGCCGAGGCGGGGCGCGTCACCCGCCTCCTCGAAAGGCCTCACGCCGCCAGGGCGTAGTCGTCGGGCTCCGGCTCGACCGCCATGAACTGGGCCCGGGCGAGCTCGGCGAAGCGGCCGCCCTCGGCCACCAGCTCGTCGAAGGTGCCGCTCTCGACGATCCGTCCCTCGTGGAAGACCAGGATGCGGTCGGCGTCGCGGATCGTCGACAGGCGGTGGGCGATCACGAAGGTGGTGCGTCCCTCCATCACCGCCTCCAGGGCGCCCTGGAGCTTGCGCTCGGTGGCGGCGTCCAGCGCGCTCGTCGCCTCGTCGAGGATCAGGACCGGCGGGTTCTTCAGGAGCGCCCGGGCGATGGAGAGCCGCTGGCGCTCGCCGCCGGAGAGCGAGCGGCCGCGCTCGCCGATGATCGTGTCGAGCCCGTCGGGCTGGCGCGCCATGAATTCCGAGGCCTGGGCCCGCTCCAGCGCGTCGAGCATCTCGGCATCGGTGGCATCGGGCCGGCCGACCTGGAGGTTCTCACGGATCGAGCGGGCGAACAGCATCGGCTCCTGGAACACCACGCCGATGTTGTGGCGCAAGGACGAGAGGGCGATGTCGCGAAGATCCTCGCCGTCGATGCGGATCGTGCCGGCATCCGGGTCGAAGGCGCGGTGGAGAAGGCCGAGCGTCGTCGACTTGCCCGACCCCGTGGTGCCGACGAGGGCCACGGTCTCGCCGGCGCGGGCCGTGAAGGAAACCCCGTCGAGAGCCGGGCGGCGGCCGTCATAGGAGAAGCGCACGTCCTCGAACGACACGTCGCCGTCGAGCCGCGCCACCGCCCTGGCGCCGGGCCGGTCGTGGACGGCCGGCACGGTGTCGAGGATCTCGAAGAATTCCTGCATCTTCGGCGCCTGCAGGAAGACGCCGTTGACGAAGGCGACGACCTGGTCGAGCCGGGCGACCAGCATCGTGGCGAGGCTCATGAACGAGACCACGTCGCCGACGGTGGCCATCCCGTGGCCGTGCAGCACGATGCCGGTGACGAAGATCGCCGTCATGGTCAGGGTCGCCGAGGCGCGGGTGGCGACCGAGGCGAGCGCCCACCAGGACAGGACCGGGATCTGGGCTGCCAGGAGGTCGCGGATGATGCCGTGCATCGCCTCCTTCTCGGCCTTGGCGCGGGTGAAGGACTGGATCACCGCGACATTGCCCAGCGCGTCCGAGGCATGCGCCGCGAGGCCCGAATGATACGCCTCGACCTCGCCCTGGAGGGTCTCGGTGCGGCGCAGGACGAAGGTGGTGAGGCCTGTGAACACCACCATGAGCGCGACCAGGATCGAGCCGAGCTGCCAGTTGAGGAACAGCGTCAGCGGCAAGAGCACGACGAGGGAGACGAGCGCGGCGCAATGGTCGCGGAAGAAGCCGAGCCAGGTCGCCGCCATGCCGCTCGTGCCCTCCAGCATCGCCTTCAGCACCCGGCCCGAATGGTTGGCCGAGTGGAAGGCGAGCGGCAGGTCGAGGACGTGCTCGAAGTAGTTCGCCATGGCCGAGAGCCGGCTGCGATGGGCGAGCCGGTCGGCATGGAGCGCGATCAAGACCCCGGCGGCGATCGAAAACAGCCCGAAGGCCACCCAGACGCCGACGAGAACGAGGAGGCCTGACGTGCCGGCGCCGCCGGCCGGCAAGTTGGTCAGACGGTCGATGATGCGGCCGAACAGCACCGGCTCGGCGAAGGCCGCCACAGCCAGGCCGACGTTCGCGGCGGCCAGGAGCGTCCCGAGACGCAGATCGGGCCCGAGCTGGCCCATGACCCGAACATAGAGCCTGATCAACCGCATGGACGGTGAATCCTGTTGAGATGCCCTTGTGACGCGGCCCGGGCGCTCGCCCGCCGCCTGCCCCGCGCGCGGCCTGTTGCACCGGCCGTTCGATCGCATGCCCTCTCTATGGCGGAACTTCGCTGAACGGCGCATGACGGCGCCCCGGCTTCCGCATTTTTACCGTTCGTTGAGCCTGTTCGCCGTAATCTCCGGACCAGGACACACGCGACCGTCCGGTGACGCGCCCCGCGACCGGGGTCGCGCGACGGCGCATGAAGGGGCCGAGCTCAGATGGATATCGCAACCGGCGCCGGCCTCGTCGGCGGCATCGCGGTCGTGTTCGTGCTCATCATGATCGATGGCGGCAACTTCGCGGCCTATTTCGACAAGCACGCGGTGATCGTGATCTTCGGCGGCGCCACCGCCGCCACCATGCTGCGCTTCCCCTTCTCGGTCATCGTCCACGGCGTGCCGATGGGCCTGCGCTACGCCTTCAACATGCGGGCGATCCGGCCGCGCGAGCTGATCGAGGAGATCACCAAGATCGCCGACGTGGTCAAGCGCCAGGGCCCGATGGCGATCGAGAACCTCGAGATCTCGGACCCGTTCCTGGCGCAGGGCGTGCGCTACATCGCCGACGGCTACGACCGCGAGTTCATCCGCGACACGATGGAGCGCGACCGCGACAACTTCCTGATGCATCTCGACGAGGGCTCGAAGGTGTACCGGGCCTTCGGCGACTGCGCCCCGGCCTGGGGCATGATCGGCACGATCCTCGGCATGGTGACGATGTTCGCCAACATGTCCGACCCTTCGAAGCTCGGCCCCGCCATGGCGACCGCCCTGCTCGCCACCCTCTACGGCGCGGTCATCGCCAACATGATCACGCTGCCGATCGCCGACAAGCTGCACGTCAAGCTCGAGGAGGAGGACGTCTCCCGCACGCTCATCATCGACGGGGTGCTGCTGATCCGCGACGCCAAGAGCGCCTCGCTGGTGCGCGAGATGCTGATCGCCTACCTGCCGCACAACCATCGCGACGAGATGGCCGCCGAGGCGGCCTGATGCACCGTGAGGAACTGGTCGCCGCGGCGGCCTGAGCAAGCGCGACGTGTGAGCGCCCGTCGAGGAGACCTGAGCGGTGGCTAGAAAGAAGCGCGGCGCCCATGGCGGCCACGGCTGGTTCGTGACCTTCGCGGACCTCATGGCGCTGCTGATGAGCTTCTTCGTGATGATCGCGGCCTATTCGACGCAGGATCAGAAGAAGCTCCAGGCGGTGGCCGGCTCGATGCGCGACGCCTTCGGCACCAACCGCGAGTCGCGCTTCGCCGGCATCATCGAGAAGAACGGCCTGCCCGCGGCGACGAAGCTGCGCGACACCCGCGACATCGCGCCGGAAAAGTCCTCCGACCGCGTCGAGCCGCCGAGCCCGGACGAGGTCCTGGCCGACGGCGTGCAGGACAACGCCTACAAGGATGCTTTCGGCCTCGCCATGACCTCCCTGCGGCAGGCCCTGCAGGACCTGCCGGAGATCGCCGAGCTGTCGAAGAGCATCGTGATCGAGGTGACGGCGAAGGGTCTCGACATCTCCCTCGTCGACCAGGACAACCGCTCCATGTTCCCGGAGGGCTCGACCCGGCCGAACGATCGCACCCGCCAGGTGCTGGAGCGGATCGTGCCGACCTTGCGCCGGCTGCCCAACCGCATCGCGGTGACCGGCTACACCGCCGCCGACCGTCCCGGCCGCCGCCCCGCCGCCCCGCCCTGGGAGCTCTCCGCCGGCCGCGCCGTCAGCGTGCGGGAGATCCTGGCCGGCAGCGGGCTGCCCGGCGACCGCTTCGCCGCCGTCTCCGGCAAGGCCGACACCGAGCCGCTGTTTCCCGACAACCCGTACCTGCCGGCCAACCGCCGGGTGACGGTGACCCTGCTCAACGAGGCGCCGCCGACGCCGCGGGGGTTGGGCTT
>JAEWKL010000860.1 GCA_023386115.1 Pseudomonadota bacterium | reverse complement strand
TTGAGGCCGTACTTGCCCTTGTTCGTCAGCATCGTCGTCCTGCGGATGGCGGGGGTTTGCGAAAGAGGCGCGGCCGGTGAGCGGTGCCGGAGAGGTGGGGATTTGTCGACTGGATCGGTAGACTTCCTCTCGACGCAGACGGCAGGGCGGCCGATCGGAGGTCGGCTGCAGCCTCCAGTTTCCGCTATAGTACATAAAAATAATTGACTAAATAGACTGAGCGCGCGAGATCGATGTCACGGCGGGCGCGATCCGCCTCTTCCCAGCGAGGCTAACGGCATGGCGCGTCGCGACGACACCCTGCACCTGGGCGCCTTCCTGTATCCCGGCGGCCACCACGTCGCCGCTTGGCGCCATCCGGAGGCGAAGTCCGATGCCGGCATCGATCCGGGCCATTACCGGCGCCTCGCGCAGGTCGCGGAAGCCGCGAAGTTCGACCTGATCTTCCTCGCCGACGGCGTCAGCGTCCGGGGCGACGACATCGATGCGCTCAGCCGAACGGCTACCCGCTATGTCGGCCAGTTCGAGCCGCTGACCCTGCTGTCGCACCTCTCGGCGGTGACCGAGCGCATCGGCCTCGTGGCCACCGCCTCGACCACCTACAACGAGCCGTTCCACGTCGCCCGCAAATTCGCCTCCCTCGACCACCTGAGCGGCGGCAGGGCCGGCTGGAATCTCGTCACCTCGGCCGACGAGCGGGAGGCGTGGAATTTCGGCCGGGACGCCCACCTCGCCCATGCCCGCCGCTACGCCAGGGCGGAGGAGTTCGTCGACGTCGTCGCGGGGCTCTGGGACACCTACGAGGACGACGCCTTCATCCGCGCCAAGGACGAGGGCCTGTTCTTCGATCCGGCCAAGCTCCACGTACTCGGCCATCGGGGCGAGCACTTCTCGGTCCGTGGCCCCCTCAACGTCCCGCGGCCGCCGCAAGGGCATCCGGTGGTGGTGCAGGCCGGTTCCTCCGAGGCCGGCAAGGCGCTCGCCGCCCGCACCGCCGAGGTGATCTTCACCGCGCAGGTCACGCTGGAGGATGCGGTCGCGTTCTACGCCGACGTGAAGGGGCGGCTCGCCCGCCACGGGCGGGCGCCGGACGCGCTCAAGATCATGCCGGGCGCGATGCCGTTCCTCGGCCGCACGCGGGCGGAGGCGCAAGCGAAGTACGAGTCCGTGCAGGCCCTGATCCATCCGGTGGTCGGCCGCTCGCTCCTCGAGCGGATGCTCGGCCTCGACCTCTCGGGCTATCCCGAGGACGGGCCGGTGCCGGACGTGCCGGAGACGAACGGGGGCAAGAGCCGGCAGGCGCTGCTGGTGGCGCTGGCGCGGCGCGACAATCTCTCGATCCGCGACCTGTACCTGCGCATCGCGGGAGCGCGCGGGCACTGGACGCTCGTCGGCACCGCCCAGGACATTGCCGATGCGCTTCAGGAGCGCTTCGAGGCCTACGGCGCCGACGGCTTCAACATCATGCCGCCGGTCTTGCCGACCGGGCTCGACGACGTGGCGACGCTGCTGATCCCCGAGTTGCAGCGCCGCGGCCTGTTCCGGACCGAGTATGCGGGTCGGACCCTGCGCGAGCATCTCGGGCTCGCCCGCCCGCCCCACCGCGTACACGCCGCGCCCGCGCGCGAAGCGGCCGAGTGATACCCTCGCGCTCTCGCATCGTCACGTCGATGCGAAAGCGTCCGGCGCCTCAGCGCCGACGCCCGTTCGGGCTGAGCCGGCGCCATGCCGCAGCGCCGGATCGAGATCGCCCGCGTGGCGAAGGATTTCACCGTCGACGACCGGCCCCTGCGGGCCCTCGACGGCATCGACCTTGCCGTCGCCCCGGGCGAGTTCGTCACCATCGTGGGGGCGAAGCCCGTGCGCACGGTGGGCAGCTTCTGGCCCTACGCCACGACCTTGTTCGACTACGTGCGCCGGGCGATGCCGTTCGACGCGCCGCAATCCCTGTCCGATGCCGAGGTCTCCGCGGTCTCGGCCTACCTCTTGCACCTCAACGGGATCGTGCCGGCGGATGCCGTTCTCGACGCGGCGCGCCTGCCCGCCGTGGCGATGCCGAACCGGGCCGGCTTCGTGCCGGATGCGCGGCCGGACGTGACGGCGCCTTGAGCGGCGCGAAACCGACAGCACGAGACAGCGTCACGGTTCGAGCCGTGACGCTGTCTTTCTCCCGGGATGGCGTTGCGACGCTCTACGCCTCGATTTGCCGTTCCACCCCCGGCCGGAACCGCGCCGCCGGATGGCTCGCCGGCAGCAACCGACGGCCTGCGCCGAAGACCTTCTCCCGCAAGGGGCCGGGCGCGTAGGCGGTCTTGTAGCGGCCCCGGCTTTGCAGCTCCGGGACGACGAGGTCGATGAAGTCGCCATAGCCCTCGGGTGTCACCGCGTAGCTCAGGTTGAAGCCGTCGATGCCGGTCTCGTCCATCCAGGCTTCCAGGGCGTCGGCGACCTGCACGGCCGAGCCCACCAGTACCGGGCCGCGCCCGCCGATGGCGTTGTGGGTGACGATCTCGCGGATCGTCCAGACCTTCTCCGAGCGGGCGAAAGATTCGACCAGCGAGGCGACCGCGTTGTCCTTCCGGATCGCCGGGAACGGATCGTCGAGGTCGTAGGGCGCGAGGTCGATGCCGGTCCAGCCCGAGAACAGGGCGAGCGCCCCTTCCGGATCGACGTGGGCGGGGTAGTCGCGGTGCTTGTCCCGCGCCTCCGCTTCGGTGCGCCCGACGATCACCGTCATCAGGGCGAAGAACAGGATCCCGGCGGGGTCGCGCCCCCGGGCGGCGGCGCGGCGGCGGGTGTCGGCCACCGTCGCGGCGATGGCCGCCTTCGACGGGTCGCTCAGGAACACCGCCTCGGCATGCGCGGCGGCGAAGTCGCGGCCGCGGTGCGAGGCGCCGGCCTGGAACAGGAACGGCGTGCGCTGCGGCGAGGGATCGACGAGGTGAATGCCCTCCATCCGGAAATGCTCGCCCGCATGCGCGATGCGGTGGATCCTCGAAGGATCGGCGAACAGGCCGCGCTCCCGGTCGCGCAACACCGCGCCGTCCTCCCAGCTCTCCTCCCAGAGGCGGTAGACCACGTCGAGGAACTCGTCGGCGATGTCGTAGCGGGTATCGTGGGCGGTGATCCCGGGGCGGCCCACAGCCCGCGAGGCCGCCGCCGAGTAGCCGGTGACGACGTTCCAGGCGATGCGCCCGTCCGTCAGATGGTCGAGGGTCGAGAAGCGCCGCGCCAGGGTGAAGGGCGGCTCGTAGGACACCGAGGCGGTGATGCCGAAGCCGAGATGCTCCGTCACCGCCGCCATCGCTGAGACGAGCAGCATCGGATCGTATTTCGGCACCTGCGCGGCGCGGCGCAGCGCCGCCGCGGCCGTGCCGCCATAGACGTCGTGGATGCCGATTCCGTCGGCGATGAACAGGGTCTCGAACAGGCCGCGTTCGAGGAGCCGGGCCACGTCGGTCCAGTAGCCGAGGGTGTTGAAATCGAGCGAGCGGTCGCGCGGGTGGGTCCACAGGCCGGGCGAGAGGTGGACCGGGCTGTGGATCGCGAACCCGTTGACGCGGATGGGCTTCGTCATGCGGAAGGCTCCGGGGCTCGGAATCAGCGGAAGTAGTCCGGCAGGGTGAAGCCGTCGTAGAAGCGGTCGGCCCGGATCGCCGCCTGGAACGCGTCCGAGCGGTAGGCCGCCACGATGGCTTTCGCCCACGGCGTCTCCGCCTGGCCGCGGCGGACCGCCACCACGTTGATGTACGGGGCGGTCATCGTCTCGAGCGCCAGGGCCTCGGTGAGCTTGAGGCCGCTGAAGATCGCGAAGTTGCCCTGGATCGCCGCGAAATCGACGTCGTCGAGGGCGCGCGGCGCCTGGGCGGCCTCCAGCGGCACGATGCGGATGCCGCTCGGATTGGCGATCACGTCGAGCTCGGTGACGTCGACCGGGTTGGCGTTGGGCTTCAGCCCGATCCAGCCGGCATCGCGAAGAATCTTCAGCGCCCGTTCCAGGTTCACCGGATCGTTCGGCACCGCGACCGTCGCGCCCGGGCGCACGGCCGAGAGCGTCTTGTGCTTGCGCGAGTAGAGCCCCATCGGCGGCGTCGGTACCTGCACGATGCCGACGAGGTCGGTGCCGTTCCGGTCGTTGTAGGCCTTCAGGTAGACGCTGTGCTGCATCACGTTGGCGTCGATCTCGTCGTAGGCCACCGCCTTGTTGACCTCGAGCCCGGTGCTGAAATGGGCGTAGGCGATGCGGTAGCCCTGCGTGCCGAGGAGCGGCGCGGCCCCGGCCTTGAACGCGTCCTCGTAGGGCCCCGGCGTGAAGCCGACCCGCAGGTCGCGCTTCTCGAGGGATGCCGTCATGGCGGCGCCCGACTGGGCGACGGCCGGAGCGGCGGCCGTCGCGAACAGGGCGGCCAGCCCGAGCAGGGTGGCAAGGAGGGCGCGGCCGATGGGGCGAGGGCCGGAGCGGCCGCTCGGACGGTCAGGGGGCGGATCGGTGGTCATCGTGAGTTCCGGCGCGGGGAGAGGCCGCAGGCTCGGCTGCGACCCCCTCCCTGTCAACGAGAATGTTCTTTTTGAAGAACGACAGGATAGGAAGAGTGCTTCTTCACAACTGCTCCGGCACAGTACGATTCTTTCGAAGGCGATAATTTGTCCATTCAATCGGTCATCAAAGCTTGCCTGACACGTTGCCACCGGCGAAAAGATCCCTCTCGCAGAGCCGCTCGCCCGCCACGTGTTCTCTTAAAAGAACGAATGGCGGGGCGCCGGCACACGTGTCGGGACCCCGAGCGGGGAAGGCCGGACGACAGGATGGGACGACCGTGATGACGCAGATCCAGGCCGGATGGGGTGCGGGCCCGAGTGCCCGCTACGAGGAATTGGCCGAGCGCTTCCGGCCGGTGTTTCGCGAGATCCGCGCCGGCGCTCCCGCCCGCGACCACGAAAGGCGCCTGCCCCACGCCGAGCTGGCGGCGCTGAAGGAGACGGGCTTCACCACCCTGCGGCTCTCTCCCGAGGCGGGCGGGCTCGGCGCCAGCCTGCCGGAGCTGTTCGGGCTCCTGATCGAGTTGTCCGAGGGCGATCCCAACGTGACGAACGCGTTGCGCGCGCATTTCGGCTTCACCGAGGACGTGCTGAACTCACCCCATCCGGACTGGCGCCGCCAGTGGCTGCCGCGGATCGCCGCGCGCCAGACGGTCGGCAGCGGCGTCTCCGAGACCGGCGCCGCCAAGGTCGGCAGCTTCGAGACCGTGCTCAGGCGGCGCGGCGACGCCTACATCCTCGACGGCACCAAGTTCTACACCACCGGCTCGCTCTTCGCCGACTGGATCCACCTCGCGGCGGTGGACGAGGCCGGCCAGCCGGTCGGGGCGGCGATACCGCGTCGCGCCGCCGGAATCGACGTGCTGGACGACTGGGACGGCTTCGGACAGGCGCTGACCGCGAGTGGTACGGCCACCTTCACCGGCGTGGCGATCGAGGCGGCCTGGGTGAACCCGGATCCCGGCCGGTTCCGCTACGCCGTGGCGTTCTACCAGCTCGTCCACCTCGCGACCCTGGCCGGGATCGGCCGGGCCGCTTCCGGGGACGTCGCCCGCCTCGTCGCCGAGCGCACCCGGGTCTACAGCCACGGCAACGCCGCCCGCACCGCCGACGACCCGCAGGTGCTCCAGGTGGTCGGGCGGGTGCGAGGTGCGGCCTACGCGGCCGGCGCGATCGTGCTCAAGGCGGCGGAGGCGCTTCAGCGCGTGTGGGAGGCCGACCGGGCCGGGGACGGGGAGGGGGCGGCCGTCGCCGCCACGGTGGCCGATATCGAGGTCAACCAGGCGGTGACGGTGGTGACCGAGCTGGTGCTCGACGCCACGACGCAGCTCTTCGACGCGCTCGGCGCCTCGGCGACCCGGCGCGGTCTCGCCCTCGACCGGCACTGGCGCAACGCCCGCACCATCGCGTCGCACAATCCCCGCATCTACCGCGACCGCACCGTCGGCGACTTCGCCGTCAACGGCGCCGCCCCGCCGCGGCAGTACCGCGTCGGCCAGGCCTGAACCGGCGGCGCCGGCCGGTCCTGGCGCGCGCCTGCGACG
>JAEWKL010000792.1 GCA_023386115.1 Pseudomonadota bacterium | reverse complement strand
GCTCGGCGATGGTGACGCTGTCGGTGTTGCGCCAGGAGCGGAGCGTGAGCGCGAGCCCGCGCGCCTGCGCCGGCACCCCGAAGGCCAGCCGCACCGGCGCCGTCCGGACGAGATCGCTGCCGGCAGGCTGGCAGGCCGGCCCGGCAATCCAGGCGCTGTGCGGATCGAGCAGGCTGCGGGCGAGGCCCGGCACGTGCTCCAGGTCGAGGCTCGACCCGTCGGCGGCCAGGAAGTCGAAGCCCGCGAGAGCGAAGTCGAGGGCCTGGCCCCCCTCCTCCTCGGCCGCCCAGGCGAGGCGGGCCTCCAGGCAGCACCAGGCGCCCGCCGGCAGGTGGCGGAAGGTCAGCTGCACCCGGGACCAGCGGTTATTGGCGGTGATCGTGTGCTCGCCCTCGCGCGCGCCGGGTCCCGCCCCGCCCGCGTAGCGGGCCTGGACCGGGAGAAAGACCGGCGCGGAGGGCAGCAGGGCCGGAAGCATGGCGTGGAGGGGAGAGCCTGGGCGGTGTACCCCGCGCCAGTGCCGGGGAGTGGCCGTCGCTGTCAAGGCGCGGGTCTCGGAAGGGCCGGTCGCGAGGGCGCAGGTCTCGGCGCGTCCCGCATCCCCGCCTGGCCGGATTCCGTTGCGGCGGGGACCCCGGCCACCACCATCGGACATCGCCCGCCGGCGTCGCCAGCCTCGGGCAAGGTAGCGCTTCTAAATCCTCGGTTACGCGGCAGGACCCGGAGGGCGGGTCGTTTCGGCACAGGCAAGGAGCGACGGGCATGGGGGCATTCGCGTGACGGGACTCTACCTGTTCGATCTCGCCTCGCTGCACGGCAGCTACCTGTCGGTGCGCCAGTCGACGATCGCCGGCAACGTGGCCAATGCCAACACCCAGGGCTACCAGGCCCGGGACACCGTGCCCTTCGCCCAGGTGCTGTCCCGCACCGGCACCGACATGACGACGACGGCGCAGGCCCATCTCCGCGCTCCCGGCCTCGGCGTGCCGGTCAAGACCGACAAGGCCGGCTGGGACGTGCTCGAGACCTCGAGCAGCGTCAGCCTGGAGCAGGAGATGCTGAAGGCGAGCGAGGTGTCGCGCCAGCACAACCTCGATGTCGGGGTGGTGCGCAGCTTCCACCGCATGCTGATGTCGGCCGTGAGGAGCGGATCGTGATCGACCCCCTGCAGACCGCCACGCGGCTGGCGAGCGCGGGCCTCGAGGCCCAGTCGCTGCGCATCCGGGTGGTGTCGGAGAACCTGGCCAACGTCCAGTCGACGGGCGACGCGCCGGGAGCCGACCCGTATGCGCGCAAGACCGTGACCTTCAAGGCCGAGCTCGACCGGGCGGTGGGCGCCGCCTCGGTGCGGGTGCGCGACATCGACGTCGACAAGACCCCGTTCCGGGTCGAGCACGACCCGAGCAACCCGGCGGCGGACCAGAACGGCAACGTCAAGCTGCCGAACGTGAACGCCCTGATCGAGATGGCCGACATGCGCGAGGCCAACCGTTCCTACGAAGCCAATCTGCAGGTGATCAAGCAGGCCCGCGCGATGGTGGCCAGCGTGATCGACCTCCTGAGGACATGAGCTACCGATGATCGAGGCCCTCACTCTCTCGGCCTTCGACCGAGCCGCCGCGTCCGGCCGCCCCGAGGCCGCTTCTGCGGTCCAGCGGGCAATGCTGCCCCCGATGACCGGCATCGGCCTGCCGGGGGCGGACGCCGCCGCGCCGGCCGATTTCGGCCAGATCATGGCGAGCTTCGCCTCGGGCGTGCGCAACGACCTGCGCGCCGGCGAGGCCGCCTCGATCGCCGGCCTCCAAGGCAAGGCCTCGACGCAGCAGGTGGTCGAGGCGGTGATGTCCGCCGAGCAGAGCCTGCAGACCGCGGTCGCCATCCGCGACAAGGTCGTGGCCGCCTATCTCGAACTGAGCCGCATGGCGATCTGAGGATTCAACGCAGATGAGAGCGCTCGCCGTCGCCGCCACGGGCATGTCCGCCCAGCAGCTCAACCTCGAGGTCATCGCCAACAACATCGCCAACCTGAACACCACCGGGTTCAAGGGGGCACGGGCCGAGTTCACCGACCTGCTCTACCAGGCCGAGCGGCAGCAGGGCGTGCCCAACCAGTCCGGCCAGGAGGCGATCCCCGAGGGCGCGATGCTCGGCCTCGGCGTCCGCGCCGCGGCGATCCGCAACCTGCACCGCCAGGGCCAGCTCACCAACACGGCCAACCAGCTCGACCTGGCCATCAACGGCCGCGGCTACTTCCAGATCACGAGCCCGAGCGGCGAGATCAACTACACCCGCGCCGGCGCCTTCAACAAGAACGCCACCGGCCAGCTCGTCACGCTCGAGGGTTATACGGTCGATCCGGCGATCCTGATCCCGAACAACGCCACCGAGATCACCATCAACCAGTCGGGACAGGTCTACGCCAAGATCGACGGCCAGGTGGCGCAGCAGAATATCGGCCAGATCACGATCGCCAACTTCGCCAACGAGTCAGGGCTCGAGCCCCTCGGCAACGGCCTCTACCGCGAGACCCCGGCCTCGGGCGCCGCGGTGATCGGCAATCCGGGCGATGCCAGCTACGGCAAGATCCAGCAGGGCTACCTCGAAGGATCGAACGTCGATCCGGTCAAGGAGATCACCAGCCTGATCACCGCCCAGCGCTCGTTCGAGATGAACTCCAAGGTGATCCAGGCCGTCGACGAGATGGCGAGCACAATCTCCAAGGGAATCCGCTGATCCGGCCCGGGGGGGGGGCGCCGGGGCCGCGCCCCCCCCCCCCGGGCGC
>JAEWKL010000782.1 GCA_023386115.1 Pseudomonadota bacterium | reverse complement strand
GACGCCCGTTCGGGCTTAGCCGGCGCCTCCGAACGAATGTGTTGGAAGGCGCGGCGGTATGCCACCAACGGCCTCGGATGCCGACGCATCAACTGTCGATCTCGGGCTTGCCCGAGATCGACGAGGCCGTTGAACTTCGCGGCCCCGGGCTCAGCATCGGCGGGCGATCGACGATCACCGGCAGCGACGTCGTGGTCGTCCTCAAGGGCCTGCTCGCGGCGCGGATCGGCGGCAATGCCGTGCTGAACCTCGAGGGCCGGACGGGCGGGCCCTATGCGGGCTTCGTGCTGGTCCCGGACCGCAGCGATCTCGGCGACGTCGAGATCTCGACCGACAACGCCCGCAAGCTCGTCGGAACGATCGACCTGCCGAATGCGGGCCTCACGGTGAGCGGCACCAACAACCGGATCGCCGACCAGTCGCCCTGGACGGCCGTGGCGGCGCGCACGATCCGGACCCGGGGCAGCCGCCAGCCTCGTCATCCCTGCGGGCGACGCCTCCTCCAGCGTCCCGGTGCCGGACGGGATCGGCCCGCCGGGCGACGAGCCGATCCGCTTGGCCCAGCAATCCTCTGGTCCCGTGAGGTCCGGCCCTGCCGGTGCGGAACCTCCAGCGCGCGGACCGGATTTTCCCCGCACCGACCTTCACGGAACACCGACGATGCCGGAGACCGAGATTCTGCCCGAACTCGTGGCCGAGGTGCCGGAGACGATCGTTCGTCCGGCGATCCACCTCGACCACTGCGTCATCCACGTCTCGGACTGGGAGCGCTCCACCGCCTTCTACCGGGACATCCTCGGCGCGGAGGTGATCCCGGTCGGGCGCGGCTACGCCTACCGGTTCGGTGGCGTCCAGCTGAACTGCCACGGGCCGGGTCAGATCGGCGAGCCGCGGGCCCGGGTGCCGGTGATGCCCGGCAACAGCGACCTCTGCTTCCGCTGGCACGGACCGATCGAGGAGGCGATGGCCCATCTCGAGCGCCACGGCGTCCCGGTCGAGATGGGCCCGGTGCCGCGTCACGGCGCCGTCGGCGAAGGCATCAGCGTCTATTTCCGGGATCCGGACGGCTCCCTGCTCGAATTCATCACCTACTCGGCGGGCTGAGGCGCTGCCGGCTTCGGCGGAAAGCTTCAACGGTCAGGCGCGCGTTTTACTTGCGGGAGATTGTTGTCACGGGATGACGGATGCCCAGCACTGGCCGAGCGTCGTGCATTCTCCCCTGTTCCATCCGCGCCGCCTGACGACGACGATCTCGGCGTTCCGGCGCGACCGCACGGGTGCCGTCTCGATCCTGACGGCCCTGACGAGCCTCGTGCTGGTGACCCTGGCGGGGTCCGGCTTCGACTGCGCCCGCAAGGACGAGGCGCGCCCGGACGCGGCCCTCGACGCCGCGGTTCTGGCGGCGGCCCAGGCGGTGAAGGCGGCGGCCAAGCCCGAACGGGCGTCGGCGCCGATGCGCCGGACGCCTTGCCATCCGGACGCCTCGGCGTCGACGGGTCGATGTCAAGGCGCGAGGATATGAGGCGTCACAGCCCCGAGACGAGATGCCCGCCATCGACCGGGAGCGTCGCCCCGGTCATCCAGCCGGAGGCGTCGCCGGCGAGCAGCAGGAAGGCGCCGTCGAGATCCTCCGGGCGGCCGAGCCGGCGCATCGGGATGCGCTTGAGCATCGCCTGGCCGGGCGGCGTCTCGAAGAAGTCGCGGTTGATATCGGTGCCGATATAGCCGGGCGCGAGCGCATTGACCCGGATGCCGTAGCGAGCCCATTCGAGGCCCAGCGCCTGGGTCATCTGCACCACGCCGGCCTTCGATACCGTGTAGGGCGCGACCCCACCGGCGACCCGCAGGCCGAGGATCGACGCGACGTTGACGATCACGCCGCCGCGGCCGGCATCGCGCCAGGCCCGGGCCGCGGTGGTGGAGACCGCCCAGACCCCGCGCAGGTTGGTGTCGATCACCCGGTCGAAGGTCGCGATGTCGACGTCGATCGCCGCCCCGCCTTCGGCGATGCCGGCATTGTTGACCACCACGTCCGGCAGGGCGTGCAGGGCCGCGAAGGCGGCCGTGACCGAATCCGGGTCGGCGACGTCGAGGGCGACGGCCCGGGCTTCCGCGGCACCCGCGGCGTCCAGGTCCTGCACCAGGGCGTCGAGCTTCTCCTTGCGCCGCGCTGCCACCGTGACGGCGGCGCCGCACCGCGCGCAGAGCCGGGCGAAATGCTCACCCAAGCCGCCCGAGGCGCCGGTGACGAGGACGTGGCGGCCCTTCAGGCCGGCGGCGAGATCCATGGCGCTTCCCCCGATCGATGGCCGGGCATGCCTCGTTGGCGGGCACGCCTCCGAGTGTCTCTGTCAGCCGGTCCGCGTCTGCGCGAGCTGCTGGTTGGTCATCTCGAGACGGTGGGCGAGCTCGCGCATCACCGCGATCGCAATCTGCGGGAACTGGCTCAGGAGCTCGAGGAAGACCCGCCGGTCGATGCGCAACGCCGTCGTCGGCACCACCGCGGTCACGGTGGCCGAGCGCGGCTGGTCGGCCAGGATGCCCATCTCGCCGACGAGGGCGTTGGCGCCGAGCAGCGCCAGGCGGATCGGCCCCTGCGGTCCGTCCAGGGTGACGGCCGCCTCCCCCTCGAGGATCAGGTAGGCCGCGTCGGCGGCGTCGCCCCGGTCGAAGAAGCGCTGGCCGTCGGCGAAATGCACCCGCTCGCTGGTGAAGGCGAGCAGCTTCAGGCGGGCCGGATCCACCTCGCGGAACATCGGCACTTGGCGCAGCGACTGCACCTCGGTCTCAAGCGTCATGCCTTCACATCCTGCTCGACGCGCGCCGGTTCCGGCCCCGTCTCGTCCTCGGCGCGTCCGGAGACTGCCGCAGCCGGCGCCGCAGCGCCAGCCCCCGCCTGTGTCTCTCCGGGGGACGCTATGCGTCCCATGGGTGTCTCTTCGGGGGACGCTGTGCGTTCCTTGGGTGTCCCCTCGGGGGACGCTGTGCGTCCCTCGGGTGTCTCGTCCGGGGACGCTATGCGTCCCCTGGGTGTCTCCGGCCCGTGGATCTGCGTGCCGGCGGCTCGCAGCACCAGCGCGAACCGGTCGGCGATGCGGTCGTTCGGCAGCACCACCACGAGGCTGTTCTCGCGGCCGAACCGCTCCAGCAGCAGGCCCAGCACCGTGCCGGCGCGGTTCTCGCCCATCGGCGACAGGGCGCCGTCGAGGACGAGCAGGTCCGGCCGGCGGACCAGCGCCCGGACCAGGCTCACCACCGCGCGCTGGGCGCCCGAGAGGAAGCGGCCTTCCGGTCCGACCTGGTGGTCGAGCCCGACCCGGGTGATGGCGGGGGCGAGCCGCATCTCCTGGACCAGGGCGGTGCCGGTCGCCGTCACGGTCTCGACGGCGTCGGCGACAGACTGGTTGATGCGGCCGAACAGCAGGTTGTCGCGCAACGGGGCCGCGGCGCAGACCCGATCGGGGTCGTAGAAGTCGACGCCCCCGATCCCGGCCTCGTCGAAGGTCCGGCGCAGCTGCGCCCGCGCCTCGACCAGCCGGTCGCGAAAGGCGTCGTCGATCAGGCCGAGGCGGTGGCGGGGCTGAATATAGGCGAGCGGCAGGGCCATGAGCCGGGTCGCGTCGGCCGAGCCGTAGCGGCCGAGCCCGATCCAGCGCCGCCGGATCCGGTTGAACGCGCCGCCGCCATGGCGCGCGGCGGACGCCTCGGTGGCGGTGCGGCGGGCGAGGATCGCCTCGTATTCCGGCAATTCGTCGGCGGCCAGGAACGAGAACTGCTCGAACAGCGGATGCCCGCTCGGCAGCCCGCGGAAGATCTCCAGCATGGTGGCGGCGATCCGCTCGCCCATGGTGACGAGGTCGTCGGTGAGGCCGGTGCGGTCGAGCACGAGGCGCACCACCGGGTGCTCGGCCAGCGCCCGGCCGGTGAGCGCGGTCGTGGTCGGCACGCCGAACAGCAGGTTCTCGGCCACCGTCGCCTGGTGGTTGTAGCGGGCGGGATCGAACGGCTCGACGAGATGCGCGCGCCCCTCCGCCGCGAGGCGCTCGCGGAAGGCGATCCGGGCCTCGATCAGCCGGGCGGCGAGGTCGGGATGGCGCTCCGGATCGACCTGGCCGAGGAGGCCGAAGCGGTAGACCTCCTCGCCCATGCCGATGCGGGTGAGCCAGTCGAGGATCAGGGCGTCGAGGGCGCTCGCATCCGCGACCCCGGCCTGGGCGTAGTCGATCCAGTCGGCCGGGAACGGCTCGACCGGGTTGCCGGTGCGGCGGGCCTCGGCGAGCACCTTGGCATCGATCTGGGCACCCTCGGGCGGGCGTCGGTTGAGGCCGTACACGATGTTGTCGCGCAGCGAGCCCGGAAACAGGATCGGATCGACCCCCGCATAGGCGATGCGCCGGGTGAGCGCCGCGCCGGACCATTCCGCGATGTCGTGGTCCTCGAGGGTGATCCGCCCGGAGGTCGGCACCACGCGCCGCGCCAGGACCCGGGCGAAGGTCGAGGCGGCGGGACCGCCGTCGCTGACGATGCCGATCACGGCCGGGAGCGGCAGGCTGAGGGAGACGTTGGCCAGCACCGGCCCGTGCGGCTCCTGGACGCCGACGCCCTCGGCGGCCAGCCGCCCGCACAGGGTGTCGTCGCGGCCCGGCGCGTCGAGCCCGATCAGCCGCTCGGGCAGGAATTGCTGCAGCACCTGCTCGTACTTCACCTGCACGTCGAGGCGCTGCTGGTCCCAGTCGATCAGCTCCTTCAGGGGCGGCGGCAGGTCGCGATAGGCCGCGATCACCGCGACGAGCTGGCCGATGCTGAGCTGGCCTTTCAGGGCGAAGTAGCCGCCGATGCAGTAGAACAGGAACGGCGTCATCTGCGCGAGCAGGTTGTTCAGGAACTTGACCATGAACTTGCGCCGGTAGATGCGCAGGCGCAGGTCGAACAGCCCGCCGAGGCGGTGGCCGATCTCGGCCCGTTCCCAGGCTTCGGCCCCGTTGGAATGGACCGCCGCGATGCCGTCCACCACCTCGCCGACCCGGCCGGCGAGACGGCGCGAGGCGAGCTGGCGCTGGCGCCCGAGGCGCAGCAGCTCGCGCCGCAAGCGCGGGATCACCACGAACTGCACCCCCACGACGCCGGCGGCCAAGAGCCCGAGCCAGACGTTCTGGAGCAGGATGAACGCCATCGCGGTGGCGGCCTGGGTGCCCAGGAAAGCCGGCAGGATGTAGGCGTCGCCGATGAAGCCGCCGATCGGCTCGACCTCGTCGCGGATGATGGTGGCGACCTCGGAGGCTTTGGTGTGCCGCAGGGCGTCGGGCGAGAAGCGCATGATCAGCGCGAACAGCTGGAACCGCAGGCGCCGCAGCATGCGCTCGCCGAGCGCCCCCTTGGCCACGTTGATCCAGTACTTGAACGCGCCGTTGATCAGCACGAGCAGCAGGAACATCGAGGAGAGGCCGAACAGCAGCTCGAACCGGTCGACGTCGAAGCCTGAGAACAGCGAGACGTCGTGGCCGAACCAGTCCGGCATCTGGAGGCGCAGCACCAGGAACTTGGCGGTCTCGTTGCCCTTCTCGAAGGCGTGGCCCTGGATCGCCTCGTTGACGATGCGCCGCGGCAGGTCGAGGGAAGCGAAGTAGAGCGGCAGCGAGGCCAGCACGACGGCGCAGATCAGGATCTGGTCGCGCTTCGAATGGCGCCAGATGTAGCGGAAGAGGCTGCGGTCGAGGCCGCCCGACGCGTCGGCCGCCTCAGGATCGTTGCCGGACCGGGCGACCTGCTGCTCCGGCTCTTGCCGGGCCGCGCGGTCACCGCGCTCCGCGGCCGGGACCCTGCCCGCTGCCGCGGCCTTGTCAGAGCCCAAGTCAGAGCCCAAGCCAGGGCTTATGCCGCCGCCCGTCCGCTCCGCCGCTTCCGCCCCGCCGCTCATGCCGGTCCGCCGCCCCAGATCCCGCGCCCGTGTTCCCGTCTGCCTGTGTAGAGGGCTGGAGCGGGACTGGAAACCGCGGCTGCGTCAGCGCTTGCCGGCCCAAGTCCAAGTCCCAGTCCAAGTCCCGGCCCTGGGCCCGGCCGGGGTCCTGGACAAGTTCCGGGACCGATCTCCAGGACAAGGCCCCAGGATCAATCCCGGCGGGGATATTCCTTGCGGGTGGTCAGGCCGCCGATCGGCTCGTCGCCGAATTGGCGGTTGGGCTGGGGCGAGTCGCCCGGCTCCTCGGTCGTGGTCGGGTAAGGGCTGCCTTCCTCGGCCGGCATCGGCGGCGGGGCGGCGCGGTTCGGCGAAGGCGCCGTCTCCGGATGGGCGACGGCCTCAGGGCTCACCATGGTCTTGTTGGTCATCGGCTGCTCCGGGAGGGGACGGTGCGGCGGCCGGCCGCAGGCCGCTCCGCCGCTCTGTCCGGGGCGAACGCCCTCTTCTCCGCCGAGTTCCGCTCCGCGCCGGCCGCGCCCGGCCAGATTTCATCGCGGGCAGGCGGTGTTAGTGCAAGTCACCGGCCCAACACGACGATCTCGGGCTTCCGGCTGTACTGACCCGATTCGGGATCGTCAGTCAGCCGGCCCGAATGCGTGGCAGGAACCATCATTTGCGCTGAAGGTTGTCCGGACGGAGAACACGGCCAAGGAGGCAATCATGGCTACGGGAAATTCGACCTCGAAGCGCGGCTTCGCATCCATGGATCTGGAGCGGCAGCGCGAGATCGCCAGCAAGGGCGGCCGCAGCGTGCCGGCCGAGAAGCGGTCCTTCTCGCAGGATCGCGAGCTGGCCTCGTCGGCCGGCCGCAAGGGCGGCCAGGCTTCGGGCAGCGGCCGCGCCACCGACGAGTGAGGCTCGCCGGACCGGCATCGGCCGGCAACGGACCGATCCGCCTGATCGGGCCCCGGCGAGAGTCTCAAGCCCAAGAGTCTCAAGCCCAAGCGCCTCAGACTCGAGAACCACAGGCCGAGGAACCTCTGGCCTCTGCGCCGCGGACCCGTTGAGACCCACACTCATGCGCCGGAGGGAGACCACCTCGCCTCCGGCGCATCAGCATGGGCCGTCACGACGGCGATCGGACACGACGAAGCACCCCGGGCGCCGCCGCGCCGGGGTGCTTCGTTCGCGTGTGCGGTCAGGCGACGCGGGGCCGAGCCGTGACCACGAGGTTGCGCCGCGCCAGGTGGAGGCAGACCACGTCGTCGGTCGGCCGCACCGCGGCGACGCCGGCGAGCAGGTTGGCGAGCCGGTCGCCATCGGGCTCGACGGATCCGTCGCGATGGACCCGTTCGGGGGCCGGCGGCTGAGGCGAGGGAACCTCGTATTCGCGCAGGTCGATCATGGGGGCGTCCGGTTGGCTTCGAGAGATCCCGCGCGGCGCCGTCAGAGCGTCGCGACGGGAATCGGGGAAAGGGCAGGCGGCAGGACCTCGCCGGCCTCGGCCAGACAGCGGCTCGGCAGCAGCCGGCGAGCCTCGTGACCGGCGAGACCGCTGATCGCGCCCTCGCAGCCCTCGGGCATCCGCCGCACCGCCTGGCCGGCCGGAGCCGGATCGCGCTGCGCCACGGGGGCGCCGGCGCGCTCGCGCACGGTGACGTGGGGGAGCGCGGTGTCGCGGGCGACCAGGGTCGTGTTGCGGGTGGAATCGGCCTGGTAGACGACGTCGCCGGCGGCGTTGCGCAGGGTGACCTTGGCGGCGCCGAGCCCGGTGATCTCGACCGCCACCGGAACCTGCACCGAAGCGGCCGGCCGCGGCGGTGCGAGGCGGTCGCCCTTGATCGCGGCCTGCTCGACGGCCGGACGGGCGACCGCCCCGACGGAATGCTCGATCAGCGGCTGCCCGACCAGGGCGAGGAACGCGGCCGGAACCGTAATGCCGAGGAAGAAGTGCGGGCGGAGCATACGCGTGGCCCTCGCGGCGAAGCTTGAGAATGCTTTTTCAACGCGGATGCGCGGCAAGTAGTTCCCGCGACCGTGCCTCGGCGGGACAGTTTATGCCGCGGATGTGCCCGACCCCGTCAACCATCCGTTAACCGACCGCCGAGCGGCCGGCGCGCTGCACAAGCGAAGCAATTTCGCCACAGGCAACGAAAAAGGAACGCAATGCGCGAGCCCGTGGAACCATTCCGTGCGGATTCCCGTTGATGTGGTAACCCGGCCACCTGGTCCTCCCCGCATTCCCCTTGTGCATTGGCCGGAAACTCTTTCAACGGGCCGGATCCTGATCCGGCCCGTTCTTTTGTATTGGGCTTCCGCTTTCGTGAATGGCCAAGTCTAGCGCAGGTCCGGTCGCCGTGACTTGGGGCTGGCGCTCGGCCAGGCGGGAGAGGATCCTCCGCCATCGCGGCCCCGCCGCCGATCCCCGCACCGATGAGCCCGGAAGCCGCCGTGGGAGCCGGGCCGGGACCAGGGCGCACCGGCGGACATGTCAGGCACCGACACCCGGGGCGTAGCCGAAGGACGCGGCGGGGGCGGCCGCCGTCTCGACCCAGACGCTCTTCACCTGCGTGTATTCGTGCAGGGCCTCGATGCCGCTCGAGCGCCCATAGCCGCTGCGCCCCGAGCCACCGAAGGGCGAGGAGACGTGGATGGTCTTGTAGGCATTGATCCAGAAGGTCCCGGCCCGCACCGACGCCGCGACCCGGTGGGCGCGGCCGACGTCGCGGGTCCAGACCGCGCCGGCGAGGCCGAACTCGGAATCGTTGGCAATGGCGACCGCCTCCGCCTCCGTGTCGAACGGGATCACCGTCACCACCGGTCCGAAGATCTCGGTGCGGGCGCAGTCCATGGCGTTGTCGGCGTCCGCGAGGATCGTCGGGCGCACGTAGTAGCCGCCCTCGCCGGGCGTGCCGTCGCTGCCGGCGGCGAGGCGCGCGCCGCGGTCGAGGCCGCTGCGGATCATGGCCAGCACGTGGCGATACTGGTTGGCGTTGTTGATCGGCCCGATCTCGGTCTCAGGATCGAGGGGGTCGCCGACGCGGAGGCGGTTCGCCCCCGCCGCCAGCATGGCGATGAAGCTCTCGTAGACCGGGCGCTCGACGAGCAGCCGCGAGCCGGCGACGCAGGACTGGCCGGCGCCCGCGAAGATCGCGGCTTGCGCGCCGAGGCAGGCCCGCTCCAGATCGGCATCCGCGAACACGATGTTGGCCGACTTGCCGCCGAGTTCGAGCAGGCAGGGCTTCAGGTGGCGCGCCGCGCTCTCCGCGGTCCGCGCGCCCGTCATCGGTGAGCCGACGAAGACCACCTTCGCCACCGCCTTCTCGGCGAGCGCCGCCTGGCCGGTGGTGTGGCCGTATCCGGCGAGCACGTTGACGACGCCAGGCGGCAGGCCCGCCCGCTCGGCGAGCGCCGCCACCGCGAGCGAGGTCAGGGGGGTGAGTTCGGAGGGCTTGAGCAGCACGGCGTTGCCGGCAGCGAGCGCCGGGGCGAGCTGCCAGCCGCAGGTGAAGACCGGGGCGTTCCAGGGCGTGATCTGCAGGACCACGCCCAGGGGCTCGCGGCGCGTGTAGTTGAGGTGGCTCGTCGGGACCGGGATCACCTCGCCGTGCAGCTTGTCGGCCCAGCCGGCATAGTACTCGAACATCTCCGCGACCTTGGTCGCCTCGACGCGGCAATCGCGGATCGGCTTGCCGGCGTTCAGCGCCTCCAGGCGGGCGAGCCCCTCGATCTCGCCCCGGATCACGCGGGCGATCTCCTGCATCACCCGGCCGCGGGCCGCACCGGTGAGCGCCGCCCAGCGGGCCTGGCCGGCGGGCGCGGTCCGGGCGGCCTCGGCCACCACGGTCGCGCCGGCATCCCGGTACTCGGCGAGGCCGAGGCCGGTGGCGGGATCGACGAGCCGCACCGGCTCGCCGGTGCCGGGGACGAGGCGGCCGTCCACCCAAGATCCGATCCAACACCCGATCCAAGATCCGAGGGGCGTGCCGGCGGTCGTCGCCTCGGGCAAGCACTCGGGCAAGAACTCGGGCAAGAACGGGCGCAGGAGGGCGGCGAGCGCCTGCGAGCGGGTCTCGGTCATGAGGGGCCTTCCTCTGGCGGGCTTCCGGTCAGGCGATCTGAAGCTTGACGATGGCGTTGAAGTCGGCGTCGTCGGGGATGGCGTCGGCGCTGTCGCGCCACAGCCGGGCGGCTTCTCCCGAGAGCGGCAGGTCGAGGCCGAGCGCGCCGATCAGGCCCTCGGCCAGCCGCACGTCCTTGCGCATCAGCTTCATGGTGAAGCCGGAATCGAAGGCGCCGTTGAGCACCCAGGTCGGGATGTTGACCTGCGTGACGCCGCTGCGACCCGAGCCCGCATTGATCCCGGCGAGCAGGCGCCCCGGATCCACGCCGGCGTCGCGTGCCATCCGCATCGTTTCCGCGGCGATGATCAGGTGTGCGGCGCAGAGCAGGTTGTTGGCGAGCTTGGTGACGTGGCCGGCGCCGATTTCGCCGACATGGACCCGCGTCGCGCTTAATCCGGCCAGAACCGGCTCGGCCCGGGCCACCGCCCGCTCGCTGCCGCCGATCACCATCGTCAGCGTCGCGGCATGCGCCCCCTTGGGCCCGCCACTCACCGGCGCGTCGATCAGGTCGATGCCGGCGGGCGTGAGCGCCGCCGCGATGCGCCGGGTGACCGCCGGGTCCGAGGTCGAGGTGTCGACGATCAGCAGGCCGGCTCCCGTGCCGTGGAGCGGGCCGTCGGGCCCGAGCAGCACCGCCTCCACCACCTCCGGCGTCGGCAGCGACAGCACCACCGCGCCGCAAGCCCGCCAGAGGACGGACGGCCCGTCGACGATCTCGATGCCGCCCGCCGCCGAGGCCGCGCGGGCGGCAGGCGCGGGGTCGTACCCCATCACGTCGAAGCCGCGCCGCCGCAGCGAGAGGGCCATGCCCCGGCCCATTTGACCCAGGCCGATGACGCCGATCGTCCGCATATCCGCTGTCTCCCGGAACCGGCGCCGGATTCCGTGCCGCGGCGCCTTCTGGGACACGGAGTCTGGGGCAGGCCGGCGTTGAGCGGAATGACGCTGGCTGGTATTTTGTGTTGCCTTGCCGGCAACGCCCAGCGGGTGGGAAGGGGAGGACCGATGCACAGCCTCGACGACCGCTGCCTGCGCTACCTCGCGGAGGCGGTCGGTTGCGGCTCGGTCCGGGCGGCGGCCGACAAGCTCAACGTCAATGCCTCGGCGGTGAGCCGCCAGCTCGCCCAGATGGAGGTGCAGCTCGCCACGCCCCTGATCGAGCGCCACAGCCGCGGCGTACGGGCGACCCCGGCCGGCGCCTTGCTCCTCGACTATTACCGCCGCCAGACCTCCGACCGGGAGGACGTCCTGGCCAAGCTCGCCGCGCTGAAGGATCTGCGCCGCGGCCATATCGACGTGGTCTTGGGGGAGGGCTTCATCGGCGACCTGATGTCGGGCCTGCTCCACGGCTTCTGGGCCCGTTACCCGGACCTGACCATGACCCTCGACCTCGCGGTGACCAACGACGTGGTGCGCCGGGTCGTCGAGGACGAGGCGCATCTCGGCCTCGTCTACAACCCGCCGCCCGAGCCGCGCCTGCGCACCCATCTGGCGATGCCCCACCCGATCCGGGTGCTCGTGCGGGAGGACCACGCGCTCGCATCCCATCCGGGCCCGGTCCGCCTCGCCGATCTTGCCGGTCACCGCCTCGGCACGATGCACCCGGCCACCGGCATCCGGCAGATCATCGCGGCGGCGGAGCGGGCGGAGGGGGCACAGCTCGAACCGGCGCTGACCACCGGCTCGATCGGCGTGCTCAAGCAGTTCGTCGCCTCCGGCACGGGCGTGACACTGCTGCCGGCCTTCTGCGCCGCGCCCGAGCTGGCCGACGGACTCCTGGTCGCCCTGCCCCTCGCCGATCCGGGCCTCAACGCCGTGGAGGCCCGGCTCGTCACCCGCCTCGGCCGCCAGCATCCGCCCGCGGCGGCCACGCTCCTGCAGCACCTTGCCCGCGGGATGGCGGGGACCACGGCAGGGGAGGGAAGG